>QNER01000061.1 GCA_003646175.1 Candidatus Parabeggiatoa sp. nov. 1 | reverse complement strand
GTGGTCAATTGACAGAAACAGAACTGAAAAATCTGTTTGTGGCTTGTGTTGATATGGTTTACGAGAAATTTCAAGCATTGCCTACGGTTGAACAAGAGGTAGACGAAAAGTTTGCCACGATTGGCGAGATGCATCGGATTTTTGCCGAAAAGTTTGCTGAACTTGATCGCAAAGACGAAAAATTTGCCACAATTGCTGAGATGCATCGGATTTTTGCTGAAAAGTTTGCTGAACTCGATCGCAAAGACGAAAAGTTTGCCACGATTAGCGAAATGCACCGCATATTTGCGGAAAAGTTTGCCGAAATAGACTGCAAAGAAGAAAAATTTGCCACGATTAGTGAAATGCACCGCGTATTTGCGGAAAAGTTTGCCGAAATGGACTGCAAAGACGAAAAGTTTGCCACGATTAGTGAAATGCACCGCGTATTTGCGGAAAAGTTTGCCGAAATGGACTGCAAAGACGAAAAGTTTGCCACGATTAGTGAAATGCACCGCGTATTTGCGGAAAAGTTTGCCGAGATTGACCGAAAACTTGCGGCAATGTCACCTCGGCCAAGCAGACGGCCTATATAGAGAGAGAACGCCAGAGTGGTTGGGTGATGCTGCGCTAACCCAACCCACTTCAACAATTACACCTAACTTTTATAAGTTTTTTTTGCCTTCATGATCGGCCTGCATTTGCAGTAAAGTAGTCACACACTCAGAGATATTGTCATATTCCTCAATACCGGTGCTGTATAGTTCATTTTCGCCATAAAAAAATTGACAACGATAGCGCTCCGGTGCTGTTTTAAAAATAACAAAACTGACGGGGTTAATTTCCCAATACACGGTGGGGCACCAGGTGAGTTCGGGAGTTTCCGGATTGAGCCTCAGTTCACTATCAGCCAATTGTATTTCAATGTTCTGACCATAACGATAACGCTCTTTAAGGGTTGTACGAATTATCCATAATTCACTGTCATTAAAATCTTCAATCACACTCATAAATTCATGCTTTCCTATTTCAAAAAAAGATGCTACCCTAAACCTTTGTGAAAGGGGTAGCAAGTTTAGCGTGGGAAGACCAAGTTTTGGACAAAACCACAAAGCGGGGGGTTTGAAACTTTTTGTCAAAGACAAAATTTTTCGTTGCTGACTCTATTGAATTCAGAATTGAAATATAATAAATTAACTCAAGTTGCTATTTATACATCATTGATTGATTTTATTATTCAAAGTGTTTTGCGTCTTCAAAATATAATCGATGTCACTATTTAGATTTATAATAAGTCGTTTTATTGATACCATCACTAAAACGCTCACTTTAATTTGATTAATATAACGGATTGAAAATTAATCAAATCTAAATTTCAGTGAGTCAGAACACTAATAAATAATAAGTGTTTGAATTTTATGGAACACGTTAAATAGTTTTATAATATTAATATGATTTGGCAATGGTATTATTTATAGGTGGCAACTTGGGTTAAATTATCTATCTTTATGCTAATGGCACGCACGATAGAAATTAAGTTCCAGGGGCGTTGTTTGTATTATTTATTGATGTTACGCATATTACTTCTTTGATGTCACAGTTTGTGCAATAAAACGGAAAGTTCCATACCATGATGACGTTTGGTGAAAGGCAACCGCAAAGGGCAACCGCAAGGGGACTTGCGTGGGAGATTGCCCCTACAATATCTTATTCGATGTCGGGGCAATTGTTTATGGTTGCCCCTGTGAACTCAAAGCCTTGTGCGTCATCATTTGAAATGAAATGCGAAGGCCGTTATTTTCTATTGGCTATTTAAGATGAGCCATGGCCGTTAAATGAAATGCGAAGGCGGTGGTTGATTATTCGCGATTGAAGAATGCGCATAACCGTTAAATGAAAGGCAACCATAAAGGATTGCCCCTACTAGATATAACAAAATGTAGGGGCAATCCTTTATGGTTGCCCTTGCGGACTCACGAAAGAAGTGTCGTGCGTAACATCAGTTATTTAATAATACGCACCTTCGGTGCTAGGTTTTAAAGCCCCTTTGGTGCGAAATTAATATAGCCAGTGTAACTACCTGGAATTATCGAACTATCGTGCGTGCCATTAGTATACTCGTCCAAACCAGTTTTGTTTTTGATAAACCCTTTCAAAGTTTGACCCCACTTTGTGGCAGGGCAGCTCGCTAAATTTTTCTGGGCAAAACTATAGGTGTCCAAAAAAGTTTTGTTCCATGTTAATACCTCTGAGGTTTGCCAAACCTCTGAGGTCTGGGCCCAATATTTATTTTATTTGGAACACTATATCATTAACTCACGGGTTGTCGTTAACAATTAACAATTAACAATTAACAAAATATATAATGAGTGCTTGAACGAAAGCTTTTTGTCATTTTGTTATATTGATGGCCGAAAAAATATTAACCTATTATAAATATTAACCTATTATTAATAAATAGATTTCGTGAGCTTTGCTTGAAATAACACATCGAAAAAATATGAGATGGTTTCTATTCAAACACTCATTAAATCAAACCATCGCAGCATTGATAGCTTGGTTGGGAACAGTCAAAGCAAAGGTGGCAATCACGCGATGCGAAACGTATATTGCTAAGTGATTGGAATATTGTTACCCATCACCACTCAAACTATTTAACACTGAAAATTCAATCATTTAAAAAAATTAAGCATTGCGTGTCGTAAAAATATTATAGACTTTTTTAAATGATGTAAGTATTGACATGCTTATAAATTAAGTATACGATAAATTAATTTAGGGTATTTCTAAAATAGAAGAATAAATTGGGCTGTCCACGGCTATCTGTGAGTTCAATGGAGTACTTTCTCCCAAACTTTGTTGGCAAACTGCTTTGCTTGGCCAACGTGAACTGGGTAAATGACTTTTTAAAAGTAAGTAAAATTTGTGCATATTTTTAAGAGCGGATGTTAATAACAATTTAATGCTTTTGTGTAATGGTCAATAAGATATTCAACATTCATCATTCCCCCTTTTATACTGGGAATGACAAATACATAAATGTTCAACATCAATTTGACCCCTACACAATTTAATACTTGTGAGTCCATTTTAAGAGGAAACTCGAACAATGCCTACATTTGTGCGTACTGATAAATGCGACGGCTGCAAAGGTCAAGACAAAACGGCCTGCATGTATATTTGCCCCCATGACTTGATGATGTTGGATAAAGACGGCTCTGTGACGGGTCACGCCATGAAAGCCTATAACCAAGAGCCTGAGCAGTGCTGGGAGTGCTACTCCTGCGTGAAGATTTGCCCGCAGCAAGCTATAGAGTGCCGTCACTACGCTGATATCGTGCCGCTGGGGGCTTCTGTGCAACCGTTGCGCGGTTCTGATTCTATCGTATGGACGATTAAATTCCGCAATGGCAATACCAAGCGTTTCAAATTCCCCATTCGTACTACCCCGGAAGGTTCTATCGATCCTTATGGTAATAAGCCATCTGTCAACATGGATGATATTGGTAATCCCGGCCTTTTTACCCTCCCAGGCACGGAGTTGAAGGGCGATAAAAGCCAATTAATTCGTCTGTAACCGCGTTTTTCAATAAAAAATCACCTGCCTTTAGGCGGGTGTTATTTTAAGACTAAACAAACGACACACCATTCAAAACTTAGGTAACAAACATGGCAGAAGCAACTTTTGGTAGCCCGCAAGTCATTGAAGAAGAAGTCGATATTCTTATTATTGGTGGTGGTATGGCCGCCTGTGGTTGCGCGTATGAAATGATGCGCTGGATTGAAGGGACGGATTTGAAAGTCAAATTGATTGACAAGGCTGCGATGGATCGCTCAGGTGCCGTCGCTCAAGGTTTGTCCGCCATTAATACTTATCTGGGCGATCAGGATCCGGCCGATTACGTACGTATGGTCGCCAATGACTTAATGGGCATTACCCGTGATGACTTGGCTTATGACGTAGGCCGTCACGTTGATAACTCGGTAGAGTTGTTTGAAGAATGGGGTTTGCCCATTTGGAAACAACCGGGTGACGAAGACAAGCCGTTGAAGGATGGGGGCAAGCCAGTCCGTTCTGGTAAATGGCAAATTATGATTAACGGCGAATCCTACAAATGGATCGTCGCTGAAGCCGCTAAAAAAGCCCTTGGCACTGACAATATCCAAGAGCGTGTGTTCGTTGTCAAATTGGTCAATGACAAAAACGATCCTGAGCGTGTCGCAGGTGCGGTCGGGTTCTCAGTGCGTGAACACAAAGTCCATGTGTACAAATTCAAAACCTGTCTGCTCGTCGCAGGTGGTTGTGTGAATCTTTTCCGTCCACGTTCCGTCGGTGAAGGTACCGGTCGTGCGTGGTATCCGGTTTGGAATGCTGGCTCTACATACGCGATGGCCGCTTTAGCCGGTGCTGAATTGACGATGATGGAAAACCGCTTTGTGCCGGCTCGTTTCAAAGATGGTTATGGTCCGGTCGGTGCATGGTTCTTGCTCTTTAAAGCAAAGGCGACTAACGCCGTGGGTGAAGTCTACATGGATAAGAACAAAGCCATGTTGGATGACTATCCGCCTTATGGCCAGGCCGCGGTGCCAGCCTCCTGTTTGCGTAACCATCTTATGATGCATGAGATGAAAGAAGGCCGTGGTCCTATTTATATGGACACGCCGACTGCGCTTGCCAAACTGGCTGAAACCATGACTAAGAAGGAAATCAAGCACTTAGAGGCTGAGGCTTGGGAAGATTTCTTGGATATGTGTATTGGTCAAGCCGGTGTCTGGGCTGGTGAAAATATTGAGCCTGAGAAAAAACCGTCTGAGTTGATGCCTACCGAACCGTACTTGTTGGGTTCACACTCTGGCTGTTGCGGTATTTGGGTGTCTGGCCCGACCGATTTAGGTGCACCACCGGAATGGTCTTGGGGCTATCGTTCCATGACTACCGTGAAGGGTTTGTTCACGGCTGGTGACGGTGTCGGTGCGTCTGGTCACAAATTCTCCTCTGGCTCCCACGCAGAAGGTCGTATTGCTGCTAAGGCAATGGTGAAATACGCGCTGGATAACAAGGATTGGAAACCTGAGTTGGATACCCCGGTTCAGGATCTGGTCGATGAAATTTACCAACCGGTGAAGAACTTCTTGGAACACAAAGATTACACCACCGCTATCGACATCAACCCGCACTACATCACGCCCAAGATGTTGCAATTCCGTCTCCAAAAGATCATGGATGAATACTGCGCGGGTGTCGCAACTTGGTATCAAACCAATGCCCACATGCTGCAGGTTTGCGAAGACAAGCTGGAAATGCTCAAGGAAGATTCTCTGAAAATGCGTGCCAAAGACTTGCACGAGCTGCTCCGTGCGTGGGAAAACTACCACCGCATCATCACGGCGGAAGCCCACATGAAACACATCCAATTCCGTGAAGAATCCCGTTACCCGGGCTTCTACTATCGCATGGATTTTAACTTCGTTGATGAAGAGAATTGGAAGTGCTTTGTGAACTCCACTTATGATCGCAAGTCTAAAAAATGGACTGTGAAGAAAGTGCCTCATGTTGACTTGGTTGCCAAAGCGACAGCTAAATAACAAAGTTGTTAGTCTTAGGGAACGGTTCCGAAAAATTCCCCCGCCCCCTTTCCGAAAGGGGGAGTTCCCCCTTTGACAAACTAATCTTTACCCACAACTCGGACTTTCTAATTGTGTTCGAGGCAAAAGTTTTTGCCCGCAAAAACTTTTGCGTCGAATTGTGAATAATTAATTGTAAATTGTTACACAAACAATGATTTAACGATTAATGATGCCTTCGTTCACAATTCGCCTAAAGAGCGCGCCAAAACATTAGGCGCGAACACAATTCATAATTTTCAATGATTGATTGATTTATGGGTAAAGATAAGTTGACAAAGGGGGGATAGGTTTTTTTCCAACTTCCTTGGCTAATCCATAACCCATTGAAAAGCCAACCATTTTAACGGAGACCATTCCTTTGAAGGATAGCATCCGTCGCGGCTTTCATTCCCCTAGCCTTTTGAGCATATCCTGCGCGAACATTTGACAGACAAGGCTAATCACAGTCTAGTTATACCGATAGACACACCGAGCCGGAGATAAAACATGGAAAATGAAAACACTGCCCAAAATGAAAACCCGAACCCAGACAAAAAACTATGTTTCCCACGCAAGAAATGGTTGATCTGGGGCCTTTTGATATTTATCGGCGGCATTTTGTTTACTGGTGTTTTTAGTTTCACCTTGGAAGCCACCAACACCACCGAGTTTTGCACCTCTTGCCATACCATGGAAACCAACCTAAATGAACTGAAAGAGACCGTGCATTCTAGAAATGCTCTTGGGATCACAGTTGGTTGTGCTGATTGCCATGTGCCCAAGAGTATAGGTCCCAAACTTTGGGCTAAATTTATGGCTGCCAAAGACGTTTACCATGAAATCATGGGGACGATTGACACCCCGGAAAAATATGAGGCCCGCCGCTGGGAGATGGCTAACCGTGTGTGGGAGAAAATGAGGGCCACAAATTCACGAGAATGCCGAGGATGCCATTCTTTTGAAAACATGGATTTTGATTATCAAGATCGGGCTTCGGCTAAAAAGCATAAATGGGCTATTGAGAAGGGAAAAACGTGTATTGATTGCCACCAAGGCATTGCCCATCATGAACCCAAAGAGCCTGAAGTTGTGGAAGAGCCTTATAAATATATAGATATTGATAAACTCATTGGAGAAGCAGGAGAAGACTAATCTTGCGGCTGGCAAAAGACTGATTTTAATAAAAATCAATTGTTTACCTTTGCAAGTGTTTTTTTAGAGCCTGTAAATATCCATCAAATAAAAAAGCCCAACTATCAAGTTGGGCTTTTTTTTTGCCATGGACGGGGTTTGCAACTGGATTCTAGGTTAAAGTTGGAGCGATGCAAAAACTTTTGCCTCGAATATTAAATCTACCGCAAAATGTTCAGTCATTTTTTACCCAACATTGACAAATACTATTTCTTCAAGAAATAGTATTTGTGGTTTCTAAATATAGTTTTTCAGAAAAATAATGTAACGAAACGGATGCTATCCGATCGTAAGGTATGTATCCGTTAACTTTGACTTGTGAAATATATTATATGAACATCTATAGGCCAAAAAATCATGGAACCAAAATCGAAAAGAAGGAAAAATTAACCCGGGAGGATTTGTACAGAACGTACTTCAAAACAGTGAAAATAAATGAGAACTCGATAACACAATAGAAAGCCTTATAAAAGGCACCGGAGCCATTCATTCGCAATTCACAATTCGCGCTTAAAGTTTGCTAGAAAAACTTCTATAGCGAACACAATTCACTAATTATATATGATCCACTTGATCAACTTAGGCCAATATTGTAATGGTCAAATTGTTCTTCAACATCTTCTTGACCACTATAGACGTTCAGAAAAATGTTTCCAAAACGCTTTACGGTTTCTAACTGAAATTATTATTCTTACAAACTATACATAATAGACTTGTCCGTAAATAAATTTTATCCCAATAAAAACAATCAGTTAGGTTCATAAAAACCTTATTTTCGGACAACTCTAATTTAAAAAAATTTGATTCTCTCAAGTAGAAAAATAATCTGTGATAAATTTTTGGCAATGAGAAGGATGATGATGATAAGAAAAAGAGTATTACAACCTACATTTCCCACTTAAAAAAAATATATTTGTATTAAGCAATGTACTTATTTATTAGTCAGTTACATTTTGTAAATGTAAAAACACCATCTCATTTTCCATTTTTATCATTTTTCCGTCATAAAAATAACAATACTTAGAAATCAATCATTTATAAAAATTTTTGTGCGTATAATAATTTTGGGAAAATTCCATGCAAAAAAAATAGTATAAAATATTATTAAAAATAGGGTAGTTATAAATGACTGATTTCAAATAAAATTTTCCGCAGTCCCGCTCAATAACACGTTTTCTGAGTTGATGCCTCCCGCAATACTCAATTAGGTCGAGGCTTTTGGACTTGCGGCAATCATCGGAGTAATATTTATTAAAGTATCTCAAGATAAATATCCTCCTTTTTGGAATATCGTTGCAGCTATAACACACTTATTCATGCTTACAGTGAACATTACGGACACTATGAACGGAAAATCTCCGAAATATCCATTTTTAACGAGTTACATAAGATATGAACCACACAACTGAAACAGATGTTTTAATTATTGGCAGTGGTGCAGCGGGACTTTCACTGGCTTTGGAATTGGCTGAACACGTCAACAACATAACACTTTTATCAAAAGCAGCACTTGAAGCTTGTAATACCCAGTATGCTCAAGGTGGTATTTCTGCGGTACTTAGTGATGATGATTCATTGGCTTCGCATGTTGAAGACACGCTCAATGCGGGTGCTGGATTATGTGATGCTGAAATTGTCAAATTTACGGTGAAACAAGGCCCAGAACGGATTGCTTGGCTAATTGAACAAGGTGTACCCTTTACACAAGTCAATGATTCCGACGGCAATTTGATTTACCATCTAACCAAAGAAGGGGGGCATAGTCATCGTCGGGTGATACATGCCGAAGATGCCACCGGACGCGCTATCATTTCTACCTTATCTGCTAAAGTTAAGCGTTTTCCCAATATTCATTTATTAGAAAATCATATTGCCGTCGATTTAATTACCGGTACCAAACTCGGTTTATCGACTTCACGGTGTTTGGGCATGTATGTGTTAAATCTCAATACCGGTAAAGTCAGTGCTATTCGTGCTCGTTTTGTGATATTGGCTACAGGGGGCGCGGGTAAAGCCTATTTATATACGAGTAATCCAGATGTTGCTACCGGAGATGGCATTGCGATGGCTTGGCGTGCTGGTTGTCGCGTTGCCAATATGGAATTTATTCAATTTCATCCCACTTGTCTTTATCATCCTGACGCAAAATCCTTTTTAATCAGTGAAGCGGTTCGTGGTGAAGGGGGAAAACTGTTATTGCCCGATGGTAGTCCATTTATGGAGCAGTTTGATGAGCGCGCTGAACTTGCCCCCCGTGATATTGTCGCCCGTGCTATCGATCATGAAATGAAACGGTTAGGTTGTGAAAGTGTTTTTTTAGATATTAGTCACAAATCACACGACTTTATCATTAAACATTTTCCGAATATTTATTTTCGTTGCGTTGAATTTGGCTATGACATGGGTGAACAACCTATTCCAGTAGTCCCAGCCGCTCACTATACTTGTGGGGGTGTAATAACTGATAGAAATGGGCAAACCGATATTGAAGGGTTATATGCAATAGGAGAAGTGGCCTTTACCGGTTTACATGGCGCGAATCGTATGGCGAGCAATTCTTTGTTGGAATGTTTAGTGTTTGCACACACCGCTAGCCGTGATATTTTAGCGCAATTAACAGAAATTCCACCACCTCCCGCTTTACCGGCTTGGGATGAAAGTCGTGTCACCGATTCTGACGAAGAAGTGGTGGTATCGCATAACTGGGATGAATTGCGCCGTTTTATGTGGGACTATGTGGGCATTGTGCGTACTACCAAGCGACTGCAACGCGCTCAACATCGTGTTGATTTACTGAAAAGCGAAATGGCCGAGTATTATAGCAATTTCCGTATTACTAATGATTTGATTGAATTACGCAATCTAACGCTCGTTGCTGATTTAATTATTCAAAGTGCACAAATTCGGCGTGAAAGCCGAGGCTTACATTATACGCTTGATTATCCTAAACTGGATTCTATTGTCCAAAATACGATACTTGTTCCTGAAATCAACCAAGAAAATTTATAAGGCTTGACAAAGTAAGCACTTATCTGAAAAATTCATTGGGGACAAATGTAGATATGTCACTTTTAAGTCGTAAGACTTCAAATAAAATGTCTGATTGGCGTGTAAAATTTACCAAGCCTTAAAAGAGGAAGGTAAAGAACATGGTTATGAAGTATCTGATTTAGTGAAATTAGGTCATCTTGATCAATATCATTACATTAAAACGCATACCAAAGCAACATTGGCGGTGTGCGTAAAAACACGGCTTGGATTCATAAACATTACAAAGAATACCGGGGTAAATGGATAGCTTTGAATGAAGGTATTTTACTCGGTGCTCATGAAAGTTTGATGGAATTGAAAATCAATTACTCTGATCCCTTGATTCAACCCCTTGATTCAAAGCGTTAGCATGAGACATTGGATTTCCTATATAAATAATAATTATAATTGTTATTGTAGCTGAATATTAACTTAGTTAAAATAATAACATTAAGTTTAAGATATAATCTTTATGATTAATAACACCGGTTAGAAAGGTGAAAAAAGGCTTTACTTATTAAAAACAATTTGGTAATTTATTTGGCACTCTTCAAAAGTAGTTTCGAGGCAAAAGTTTCTTCTACACTTTTGCCTCGAAAACTGTGTGCTAAATAAAATATTGTTGGTTGTTTCGTTCATTATGGACAAATTCCCGAAACATCAAAAATAAAAAATTAAAAAGTACTTGATATTTTTGATAAAGCCAATATATAGTAGTTTGCATTATTTTATAGCTGTATCTTTAGCAACTGTTAATTTTTGGATAAAATTGAAGGTGCCAACTGTTCACTACTTTTGTAAGGATATGAAGGGTGCCAATTTGGGGGGGGATTTTGCAAGAGGCTCTTATAACATTTTATTTGTCAAAAATATTAATACCCTAGGCTGTGTTGACATTTCATCATAAGTCATTGATTTCTCATTGAGTGCTTATTTTTATAACTCATTGAAAAATAGAATCTTTTTGTAAAATCTCAACAGAACCTAGCAAAAAAATGTTCCGACTGGTATTGGTTATTGTTATATGTTAAAATTTGCTATATCTGTAAATGATTTCGTAGTGTAATATATGGTTGTTGCAAAAAATAATTGCTTGCCATGCGTTTATTATAATTATATCATTATTATTAGAATTGTCCGAAAATAATAATTTTATACACTTTAAATAATTAGTTTTTATTTGGTTAAAATTTATTGACGGACAAGTCTATTAATTTACTTTACCATGTTATCATGTAAATATTAACGCTGAGGATTATATATTTATGGATCATGAAATATTTAAGGTGTCAACAGATGTTGCTGATGCTTGGGTAATTGGGGCAAAAGGGGATTATGACTATGTGTATGGCGGTACACGAAAAGTCACCCCTGATGTGAGTGATGATGCTATTGAAGAGGAATTGTTCCGCCTGATGCGTCATGAAAGTCATCTCAAAAATTCTCTCATCAATACGGTGGTTGAGGATGGGGCGTTAGAACATTATAATGGCTCGCTTCCGAAAGGGTTCATGGATTCCAAAATTGGAGGCGGAAGATGCCTATTTCGTCCAAAAGATAAAGCGGTGAATGAGGTGCTTTCAGAACCAACTCATAAACAGTTTGAAGGAACCATAAGGGTTTTGTTTAAAGAAGTTGGTGACTTATTAAACAAAAAGAACGGGCGAATTAAACTCACACCGGATTTTGGGAAATTTTCTGGTGTGTCAGACATATTGGGTGAATTTACGCCTCATGTGCTTGGAATCCGATGTGAAGATGGTGGTTGTGGGGGAAAAGCATCTTATACAACCACCGGGATTATTGCAGCACTGGAAGTTCTTGATATTGACTCCTTTAAGGCTAAGCCCGTGACATTAATTGGCTCAGACGGGGCTTTGGGAGTGGATGTTGCCAATTATTTTCTCACTAATTCTTATCAACATACCGAGGTGTGCGATATAGCGTATGGTGATGAAAAGATTGATTTTGTGGGAGTAGAAGGTTCTGTCAAGTCACTTTCAGCCAAATGGGGGCAGTTTACTGATCCTTGTCTTCAAAGAGGGGGAGTTGTTGTTGCAACCACGGTTGGAAATGAGTTAGAAAATTCAAATTGGTCTCTCATTCCAGAAAACACGCTGTTGGTGCTTGCCCACAACCTAGCACTTCCCCACGGGGAAAAGGGAAAGACTTTAGCTCATAAGATAGAATCTCAAGGTATTACGTTGATACCGGGGCAAATTTTAACATTGGGAGGGGCTTTAACCTCTCGGCTAGAATGGTTTTCTCGTCAGAATGGCATTCAAGATTTTAATAAGTCTTTCGCACATGAAGTGGTAAAGGATGTTGTTACATTCCTGATGGGGAAAATCAATGATGTTCAGGAAGGGACAATGTATGAAAAAATGGGTAATTATGCCAAATTTGAACTTCACTTTTAGCCAGACAAAGAGGGATAGCGATGTGAACCGCTTAGTTTGATTGGTATCGATTGCCAGAAAAAATTCAGTTTATTTACGGCGATGCTTTAGTATAAACTGTTATAGTCATTAACACTCATATGGGTTAAATTGGCGTATCTTATTTATAGAATAGGGGTATTTAACTTATTGTGAGTGTTTTTTTTATCGTTTATTGAGAATTTAATATGGAGCAAAGACCTTTTCATCTGGCATTTCCAGTGGCCGATTTGGAAGAAACCAGAAAATTTTATGGAGAGTTGCTTGGATGTCCTGAAGCACGTAGCACTCCTAATTGGGTGGATTTTGACCTGTATGGAAATTCAATTTCCGCTTATTTGCACCCCGAAGAAGCTAGGCGTGAAATCCCAAGCAATTTGGTGGATACCACTGATTCTCCAAAGAAAATACCGGTTCGTCATTTTGGTGTGATATTGAAGTGGGAAGAATGGGAAAATTTAGCGGATCGTTTAAAACAAAAAGGAGTAAAGTTCATTATTGGCCCCCTTGTACGTTTTGAGGGCAGAAATGGCGAACAAACGACTATTTATTTTAATGATCCATGTGGAAATGTCGTAGAGTTCAAGGCATTTCGCAATCCTGAAACTAGGTTCGCCCCTTTTGAGGATGATTATGCATAAAGAACGGCACCCTTCAGCCAGGTAATCAATCAATGGGGTCAGACTCAATTTATTTCTGAATTTGTTACACTGTAAATAAATGTTTTTGATATATTATTATGGCACGTCTTCCCCGTTTTGTTTTAGTTGGTCATCCGCAACTTATGATGATTCGTGGTAACAATCGTGCTCCGATTTTCAATCAAAAAATCAAAATAATTAATTCTGTTTATCTAATTAATTCTGTTTATCTGCTTTATGTTTCTCTGATTTTCTGTCACCACCATGAGACAGTTAAAATCAGCTGTAAACCAGTCTATACCAACTAGGAATCAAAATCAATTCGAGGTTCAAGTTTTTCTAGAAAAACTTGAACCTCGAATACTCTGACCCCTTGATTCTTCTAGGCTTCATCAAATTTTCCCTCCTTAATCAATCGCTTAAACCGCGTTGAACCGGTGATATTCGCCCGTTCACCGATCTTAACAAGAGCCTTCTTCAATCGTGCAAAGTTCCAAACCGGAAATACGGCAAGCAATAGGAATATCAGGCAATTTGCGTGGTGGATACTTTTCGACTGCGGCTTTGATAGCACGAATATAATCAGGTTCGTGCCACAACATCCCCCGATAATATTCAAAAAACCACTTTGCGCCCATTGGGCAATATCAGTTGCCATATCATCAAAAATTTCATCATAACCACCAAACTCATTTCAAGGTTCAAGTTTTGGCGCGCCAAAACTTGAACCTCGAAAGGTAAACCTGCATTTGGATGCGCTGAAACATAAGTCTCTGAAATTATTGACAATTATGATAGATTGGTTATGATGCAAAGGATGGCTATCCACTCAGATTGGGATAAAAGCACTTACTTGGATTAAAATTTTTTTTTGGGATAGTTTTTATTGTCGTTGATTTAGGAGTTGTACTAAAATTATAGCAACAAAATGCTATCCACTTTTTAAATTTTAAAACTCGTTTTATTTTAAAATGAACGAACTATCAGTTTAACCATGTCTAGTAGCAATTCTATTGATAACTATTGACATGCATACATCATTACGTATGTCTTTCAATAATTATGAATAAGGGAGGTATCAACCCTTTATCCATTCGCCTAATGAGGACTCAGGTTACTTTTAAGTTTTAGTCTATTCAAATTAATCCAAAACTGTTCTTTTTTAGTAGGCAAAGGTCTAATGCGCTTGGTTGGGTGCAACCATTCTTTAACCTGGTCACCTACTTTCTCAACTAAACGGGAGAAGGAAAAGTCAGAATCAGTCTTTCTCATGATGTTGAAAGCACCGTTTACATCGGCATTGACGAGCGTCCCATCACTAGATTGGTACAAACCACGTTTAACTCGTTTGCCACTAAATGTACGTTTTTGTTTGGTTTTTTTGTGGTACCGCTTCGGCATTTTATCACCATCAACAAAACTCGCTTTTGAAGTATAACTCTCGTCTGCCACCACTAATTCGATACCGTGTTTTCCTGCGTTTGTAGCTCAACTTCTCCACAAATTGGCCTTGAGATAAATTCACAAATTTTTGGTTGGTTCTTTTGCCCAAGTTGATATGATTCAATGACTTTACAACGTCACCGACAACCACTTTTGAAATACCATTAAGGGCGCAGGTTTTAACAACATAAGAGGTCGCTTTGTGCATGTAATCATTTACTACTGCATTACGCCAATCAGTTAGATTTTGCAGCCTACGCGACCATTTTTTCCCCCGTTTTTCAAGTTTGGATTGCATTTTTGCCTTTCTCTTATTGTAATAAGCGTTTATTGATTTCAAACGCCGACCATCAATAATGAAAGGTTTAATAACGCCATTTGTAACGCAAGTAGCCAAATTATTAAGGCCCAAGTCAATGGACATGACTTTTTTATGAATAGCAAATTGTTTGACAACAAATTCACCATTTTTATCTAGTTTATTTAGTTCAACTTGTTCTACCGTTTTAAAAAACTTAACCTTTTGGTTAGTGAAACAATCATCATCATTAAAAACAAAAACAGCTTGGAAAAATTTGTGCTTGGGAATAATCTCAATCTGCTTAATGTTCTTCCCAATCAAGGGTTTGGATAGTTGTATTTCTAAGCCCTTTTCCAAGACTATGGTTGAACCTTTTATTTGGAAGGCTTGAAAATCATAAACAAGATTATCATGTTGTTTTTGTTTAAAACTTGGTGGACGCGGTTTACCCGTGTATTTTTTAGGATTCTTTACAAAGTCTCGACTGGCATTGAAAAACGCCCTAAAGTTTTGATCTACACGCCTAAGTGTTTGTTGAGCGACTTTAGATTTTAGAGACTTATAATTTATCTCCCCCTCAAGATTGCTTCAGAGGAAAAAGTTTTTGCGAATGAATAAGTACCCGCAAAAACTTTTTCCTCTGAACTTGTTTCATTGCTTTGTCCATTTTGGGGTAGCTAAAATATTTACCAGTGGCCTCATAAGCTTCTCTTAACGTCCACAACGTTTGGTTATAGAGGTTCTTAGCGTGACTTGTCAATTCTTTTAGACGTTTAAATTGCGACTTATTTAATCCTTTGATTTTAGTTTTTAATGCTCTCATTTAAGGTGTTTTAACCCATTTTTTTATTGACTAATAATGTCAAGCCGTTTTCTAGCTTTATATTTTTGGCTAGAACACGTCGCCCATAATTAATTAATTATGGAGACCCTCATCATGTTTTCAAGAGGTGCAAACTTTTATGCAGAAAATATTAACATGTCAATAGTTATCAATACTTTTGTCAACTATCAATCCAAAAGCCACGACTTAGCCTCTCGTTATGCCGCGATGCAAGCCCGCGAACAACAACGCTGGCAGCACTTGCTAGATGACGGCATAGAAAATTGGGCGGATCGTTTTGAGCGGATCGCGGATCAACGCGG
>QNER01000060.1 GCA_003646175.1 Candidatus Parabeggiatoa sp. nov. 1 | reverse complement strand
ATTTATGCTAAGTTATTTATTTGTTATTTAACCACATTAGGTGACAAGAATAATATGCCTCACTATACCACTGAAAATATTCGTAATATTGCCCTAGTTGGTCAAAACGATGCTGGCAAAACCACTCTTGCCGAGATGTTACTGCATCAAGCAGGTGCCATTAACACCCCCGGCAAAGTCGAAAACGGTCATACTGTCTGCGATTTTGACCCGTTGGAAAAAGAATATCAGCACTCGCTTAATACCGCCCTTGTAAGCTGCTCGCAACACGACAAGCATATTAATATTCTCGACACCCCCGGTTATCCTGACTTTATGGGGCATTCCCTCAGCGCATTGTCGGCCGTGGAAACCGTAGCGGTGGTGATTAATGCAACCTCTGGTATCGAAATGGTTACCCGCCGTATGTTGGAACGGGCTGCAGAACAAAAACTTTGTCGGATGATCATCATCAACAAAATCGACGCACCAGAACTTGACTTGCCGGGATTGGTTGCAGAAATTAAAGCCACCTTTGGCAATGAATGTTTACCAATTAACCTACCGGCCGACAATGGAACGAAAGTGGTCGATTGCTTTTTTAATCCCACCGGCGAATCCGATTTTGGCGCCGTCGCCAACGCGCACACACAAATCATTGACCAAGTTGTTGAAGTTGATGAAGAATTAATGGAAATCTATCTGGAGCAAGGTGATGAACTCAGTCCCGAACAACTCCATGAACCGTTTGAAAAAGCGTTGCGTGATGGACACCTCGTACCCTTATGTTTTGTGTCAGCTCGCACCAGTGCTGGCGTGCCCGAATTGCTGGATATTTTTGCACGACTGATGCCAAACCCACTGGAAGGCAACCCGCACCCCTTCCTTCAAGGTGAAGGTTCAGAGGCAACCCCCCTCGTCACAGTGCCCGATCCTAATAAACATGTGGTAGCACATGTTTTTAAGGTCACCGCTGATCCCTTTGTTGGTAAAGTGGGCGTATTTCGTATCCATCAAGGCACCATCACCAAAGATAGCCAACTATACATCGGTGATGCTCGCAAACCTTTTAAAGCCGGCCATTTGTTAAAACTTCAAGGCAAACAACAGGTAGAAGTTGAACAAGGGATTCCGGGCGATATTTGCGCGGTGGCAAAAATCGATGCCATTCATTTTGACGCGGTGCTACATGACTCCCATGATGAAGATCGGATTCATATTAAACCGTTGGCCTTTCCTACCCCCATGTATGGTTTAGCGGTTTCGGCTAAACGCCAGGGTGATGAACAAAAAATTGGGCTCACTTTGAAAAAGCTGGAAGGCGAAGATCCTTGTTTACTGCTTGAACACGATGCCTCGTTGAATCAAACCGTGTTGCGTGGGCTCGGTGAATTCCACTTACGAGTCACGCTGGAAAAAATGCGTAAACATTACCATGTCGAGGTGGATACAAAGCCACCCAAAATTCCTTACCGAGAAACTCTTAGCATCAATGCCGAAGGGCACCACCGTCATAAAAAACAAACCGGTGGCGCGGGGCAATTTGGTGAAGTGTTTTTGCGCGTTGAGCCCTTGGAACGGGGTGGCGGTTTTGAATTTGTTAATGCCATTGTCGGTGGTGCTATTCCGGCTGTATATATCCCAGCGGTGCAAAAAGGGATTCAACAAGTTTTAGATGCTGGGGCTATCGCCGGCTATCCCATGCAAGATATCAAAGTCAGCGTCTATGATGGCAAATATCATCCGGTAGATTCCAAAGAAATCGCCTTTGTCGCGGCTGGCAAAAAAGCCTTTTTAGATGCCATCAATAAAGCCAAACCACTCGTCCTGGAACCCATCGTTAAAGCAGAAATCACCACGCCAGATGAATACATGGGCACAATTACTGGCGACATATCTGGTAAACGGGGGCGTATTCAGGGCAGTGATATGCGTCCATCCAATATGGTGTGTGTGATAGCCGAAGTGCCGCTCTCGGAGTTAAGCAACTATCCGACGGAACTGAAATCAGCCACTGGGGGAAATGGCTTTTTTACGATGGAATTTAGCCACTATGAGCCCGTCCCCGCTAATATTCAGCAGCAACTGAAGGCCGAATATAAGCCAACTGAAGGAGAAGATTAAGATTAATATAGTTTTTCAGTGAACAGTGATAAGAATTCTACTGATTAGGAGTCCAATCTACGCAAAAGTTTTTGCGGAGCAAAAACTTTTGCGTAGATTTTAGTTTGGGCGGGCGGCCCAAGATAAATCTTGGACTCCAGCAAGTTTATTTGTTGATTTCGCTTTCAGAAATGTCCAAATTGTCAGGGTGTCTCTTTTTTGAGCAGTCAAAGCAATAATCACAGAATTTACCTAGCCAATTTGGAATACACGACCACCCGGGTGGTAAACTGTCATCAATGTATTGATTGCTAAAGTGCCCTTCATAGCAGACATTTTGAAAGCGACTGACTTTGCCACATCCTGAACAAATAAAGGTGGTGCTCAGCAGATGCTCTCTTGGCACCGGCTTATCTTTTTTCGCGCTTTTTAACCAGCCCATGGCAAAGATAAACAGGATCACTATAAACAAGGGAATGATTATCAAAGCATCCCATAAGATGTTGTGTACCCGATGGGGCGGTTTTTCAAACTTTGGTGAAAGATCATTGCTCGCAATAGTTGCGCGAGAGGGTGACGTATCAGGTACAGTTAAGGTTTTAATCTTATCTTTGATTTCGGTTTTAGGAGATGTTGTGTGAGATGTGGCACTGTCCAAACTAGCAATGGTTGCTGGGGGAAGAGGGTTTTGGGTATGTGACATCGGAGGGATTGCTGATATTTCAATCTTATTCCTATTGCGTTCTAACGTTTTTGGCCCAATACCATAAACCTCAATTAACTGTTCAAGCGAAACGAAACCTCCTATTTTTTCACGGTATTCTACGATGCGTTGCGCTTTGACAGGCCCGATGCCTGACAATTCGTGCGCTAGTTCTTCAACACTTGCGGTGTTAATATCCACCGCGAACACGGAATGTGATAGGGTAAAGATTATTAAGGAAAGAAAACTTTTCATTTAAGATTTTGGATTTAATAATAAATGTTCAAAGCTAATAGAGTTGAGTTGTCCCGAAAAATTGTTTGCGGTGAAAAATCCGGTGACAAAAAACCAACACACACCGTTCATTCTTTTTCAAGATAGCACTTACAAATAAATCACGAAAAATTTACAGCAAGAAAAATTGTGAACAAAACCACTTCATGGGGCAAACCTCGAATATTTCTACCAAAGACAAGACGTTTACTGGATGACTATCAGCAATTCTAATTTGGGAAATTGAATGAATTCAATGAGTTGAATAGTCGATGCGCCGTGCCGGCCGATGAACGGAAGTGTGGGCATTATGTGAAAATATGCTACAGCATATCGCTGTTAAGATGATGAGTCCAAAAAATACCCCGTTCAACTCACTCCTTTTACACGTCATTAACCTTGGAAAATAAATTAAATTATTTTCCATATATTCAGTCAGTTACTCTATAATTAGAATTACTGGATGACTATAGCCCAAGTTGACTTAAGCTGACTCATTAGTGTAGTGGTCAAACTGATGTTGAAATAGCGTAGTCAGATCATTTCACCCTGCTTTTGCAGGTGCAGGCTGGTGAAAACCGGAATCCTTATGTTCTGGATTCAGGCTTACGCCGGAATGACGAATGTTTAATATTTTGTTAATCACTACAAAACGGCCGCTCGTTACCGTGCGTTCAACTTTAATATCAATAACTTAAAAACATTTTATCATATCAATAAGTTGAACCATAAGTTATTTATATCAACAAATTAGCAAAAGTTCACCCTCTGCTTTGCCTAGTCATTCTCGATCATGCAAGTGAAAAATTAGGGCTCTGAATATTTTTAAGTTCCCAGGGCGCAGCCCTGGGCTTTAATAAAACGCCCTTTCAGGGCTGAGTAGTTACAATAAGTGGAGAGGGCGCAGCCCTGGGCTTTAATAAAGCGCCCTTTCAGGGCTGAGTAGTTACAATAAGTAAGCTAAAACTTTTAATTTAATATCAAAGTAAATCATAGAGTGAGATTTTTTCAATGGAGCGGCACATTTGGGTGGGAGGTTCAGCCTAGAAAATAGTGTTCACCAGATATTTGCTGACAAAAAATCTGGTACGAAAAATGTTATATAACAAAATGTCTTATTTTTCAACGAGATAAAAAATTATGATTTTATTGAGCGAATGAAGCTCTTATACTTACCATTCGCTTAATAATCAGCTCAAAAATTTAATTTCATTTCTTTTTAAATCATTTCAGTGATATTTTGGAGGCGGGGCTGCACACTTCACAGGGAGGTTCACCCCAGAAAATCGTGTTCTTTATAATAACTTTATGATTCATAAGATAAAAGAATGGCATTTACTTAAAAATGTTGATTGATCAACGAGATAAAAAACTTTCGCCGCGAAAGTTGGAGCGATGCTGTCAACTTTCGCGACGAATTGATGATTTTATTGAGCGAATAAAGATTTATAGTCAAATAATATATCTATTTTAGGACTTACGCATTGACAGATAAAAAACGTTATGAACCCTTTTAAATACAAGGTATTACAAATTTGAGATGAGCCGTTTTTGGGCAATTTTGGTTGATTAAGCCGTTGACCAAATTTTCATAACTCTATGAGATTTATCATTAAAATAAAAAATAGAGTTTGTCAATGCGTAATTCCTATATTTATGGTTTTAACTATCTGAAAAATAAACCGAAGTCATATCATTAATGTCCATCCAGAAATTTAAATTCTTAACAGGATGTCATTACTAACTCTGCTATGAAATTTTTCTTGCTGTAAATTAAATACGTGAAAGCCCAAAGCAAAGCATAGCGAAGAACGTCGGTATACTTATCCAGAAAAGTTTTGTCTATGGTAAAAAACTTCTAGGTTTGGCAAACCTCGAAGGCTAGGCGCAGAATTTATTTATACACCATCACGAAAAAATTAACCGCAAGAAATCTTTGGTAGTCCCCAAAAAGTAGTGATATAAATATGTTTTTAGCACCCATTAGAACTACAAGGATTATTTGCTTATGAAAGGATTAGATCAATTTAGATTCGATTCATCACTCTCTTTTGGATTGAGATACTGAGCGTACTTGAAATCCGTCAAAATTTTAACTTTGAGAAATCCGATTTTGGGGTGAAAAACGGATTTTCACTTGACAGAGAACGCGAACCGTCGAAAAATCTTTGATTAGAATTATTATCCTTTATTATAAACAATCCTTGTAGTTCTAATGGGTGGTAAAAAAACTTGAACATCGAATATCACTACTTTTTGGGGACTACCAAATCTTTTAGTTATCGACATGTATCAATTTCGCACACTCAGCCGAAATGACACTGGGCTTGAGCTGCTGGAGGGGCACGTAATTCTATAATAAAATTAATCTGTTATATTTATTTAGGCGGCGAAAGTAGACAAACGCGTATAGCCTTGAAATTTAGAAGGCCTTTTAATTTAATTATTTTTAAAAAATAGTTAACAGTTGTATCAAAGTAATAGGTAATAGGTAATAAGTTTCAAATGATAAGAGTATTTGACTGAAGGACTTCGAGATTGCCAAAGATTTTTCCTTTAACCCAACTCATTACTCGATACGATTTATACCCTAAAACTCATCACCCATACCTTCTACCCATTACCTATCATTCCTAACAGTCAACTACTTTTGAAGGGTGAAATTTATTTCTTTGGCGGTATTTGGGTGCGTACCCTATTTTGTTGGAAAATCCCTAAGTTTTATAATAAAAAATCAGAGATTGTACTATCAAGTTTTTCAAATAAATCGGTGGTAAGGAATCGAGCTTTGATGTGATGGACTACTGCTAAAGGGCGTAGATTCCAATTTTCTGAAAGTCTATCGTTTTTGTTGCTTGGAGACAATTGAATTATAATCACTGATAACTGATAATAGATAACTGATTTCGTCGCGAAAGTTGACAGCATCGCGAGAACTTTCGCGGCTTCCTTAAAACTGATAACCGGTAACTGATAACTGCTAACTGATTATGATTTTTTCTAACTTTGTCAAACCTAAATGGCAACATCGCAATCCTGATGTCCGTCAATTAGAGATCGAAAGCTTAGATGATCCTGCAATTTTAAACGAGGTGGCACAATACGATGAAGCCGCAGAAGTACGACAAGCTGCCATCAAAAAAATCAAGGAATTAGATTTGCTTGCGCAAATTGCACAACAAGACAAAGACAGTAGTGTGCGAGAGCTTGCTGAACAACGCTTAAAAAAGCTGCTTTGCTGCCAAACAAACGATTGTCCCCCTTTGGACACCCGTTTGACTTGGCTTAGCAATACGACAGATGCTGAAGTGATAGCGTATACGGCCGTGCATGGGCTAGAAGTTGATCTGCGTTTGGCCGCCATTTCTCAAGTTGAACGTGAAGAATTGTTGGGCGATATCGCTATTAATGACCGTAGAAGTGAAGTTCGTTTTGCAGCTGTTGAAAAGCTGACCCAAAAATCGATCTTGGAACGGGTGATTAAAGCCGTTCGCAACAACGATAAACGAGTCAGTCGGAGGGCACGCGAGAAACTAGATGATGCAATTGAACAAATGGAACGTCCCATGCGAATTCTAGCCGAATGTGAGGCTATTTGTACTAAATTAGACTCTTTAGAACATCGGTTGAATCCAGAGACATCATCTGTTCACCAATCGCTTGTCGATGCGATTGACGAATCGAAAACCTTGAAACCTGAAAATGCCGAGTTCAAACGTTTGCAAGAACGCTGGTTCACTATAGCCACCGATGCCGACACACAATGTCAAGCACGCTTTGACAAAGCACAGCAGAAGGTTAAGACTGCTTTTGAAAACTATCAACAAGCACTGTTAGATGCCAAAAAACGCGAACAAGCCAGAATGCCGATGCGTGTGGCTAAAAAAGAATTATGTGAACAGATGGAAGGCTTGCTGATAGACTTGAAAAAACGTCAAAGTATCGGCGGTGAAGATGAGAAAGCGTTATCTCAGCGTCTCAGTGCGCTCTCAAGCCAGTGGGCTGAAACGGCAAAAATTGATGAACCTGATGAGGAACAACAATGGCAAGCTCGTTTTGAACGGGCTTCTCAATCCGTGCAAAAGCGGCTGCAAAAGTTGCAAGCCTCTTACGAGATGATATGTCAATTGCAAACCATTAATGCCCAAGCGGACTCTTTGCTTAACGGCACCGAAACCATTAAACCTGAGCAGCTAAAAAACTTCCAAGCACGTTGGGAAGCGGTATCAGAACCGGATAAATCATTGCCTCTGTTTAGCGAATTAAACAGCCACTTTGACAACACGTTGAAAGCCCTACAAACGCGCTGGCAAGAACTGAAAGATCAGCGTAAACAAGTGGTGCATGGTTTCAAGCAATTGTTGAAAGAGATAGAAACCGCTTTGGATAATGGCGAATTGAAAAACGCCATCCCATTGGAACAACAAGCGCGTGACTTGTTCAACACAACCGATACTTTATCAACAGGCAAAGAGAACGCCGCACTGTTGCAGCGTTTACAAACATGCACTGCTAAAATCAACGACTTACGGAGTTGGCAGCGTTGGGGGAATAAACTTGAACGAGAAAAGTTATGTGAGCAAGTGGAAAGCTTGCTTGAAACAGAAGATGATAATTCCACCGAAGAACTGGCCCGTTTGACTGAAGAAGCACAGACAGCTTGGAAGCGGCTCGGCTCTAGCGGCTATTCACGAGATATCTGGGATCGGTTTCATCAAGCTTGCCAAACGGCCTATCAACGCTATCGGGAACATTTATGCCGACAAATAGAAAACTTGTCTGAACAAGAACCGAACAATCCCGAAGAAACGGCGAGAACGATTCGCCAAGCACAAACCACTTGGAGAAACTTAGGTTCTCAAGGACATTCACAAGAACTTTGGGAACGCTTTAATCAAGTCTGCCAGACGGCTTATGAGCCCTGTAAAAGTTATTTCAATATTAAAGCCCATGAACGAGAACAAAATTGTTTACAAAAACAAGCACTGTGTGAGCGTTTAGAAGCTTATGCTGATAATACGGATTGGGAAAATCCTGATTGGAAAGAGGTTTATCAATTTGTCCGTGGCATGGATAAGGCATGGAGAAACGTTGGTACCACCGATCGAAAATACAAGAAAGCCATACAACAACGTTTTCAACGTGCCATGCAGGTTTTGGAAACTCACTTGGAGGTGGAACGTCAAGGTAATTGTCGTTATCGGTTGCGCTTGACAGGTCAAGTTGAAGAACTCGCACGCCACCTTTCTGATGCCATAGAGGCCCACAAAGACGCGAACAACCCAGAAGAGGTGGAAAATAAAATCACCCAAGCCATTGAGGAAGTTAAACATTTACAGAAACAATGGCAAGTAACGGTTTCCGGAAATCGTCGTGTTGAACGTGAATTTTGGCAGGTTTTTCGGAATGCGTGTGATGTGGTGTTTAACCACCGTAAACAACAGCAAGAAGCGCATAAGAAGGAACTCCAAGCTTATCTGGAATCGAAAATTGCTTTGTGTCAACAGGCTGAAGCTTTAGCAACTTTAGAGGGTGAGGCAATAAAAACAGCCCCAAGTCTTGTAAAACAATTTCAGGAAGCGTGGACGAATATTAAAAAGGAAGATCGGAATAAGGCGGGAATAGGTGGTGGCTTACGCAAAAAAGTGAAGGCCACAGAGGCAGTGGAAGAACGCTTTAATAGAGCGTGCCAACAAGTGGAAATGCGCTATCAGGCCCAATTAACCGCGGAGCGACGTTACCAACTTGACTTGCTTAAACAAAAAGTGGTTTTTTGCGTTGAACTTGAACAAGCGGAGACGCTCGCCCGACTACAAGCTCAGGAAGAACCTGATTGCCTCGAAACTGTTCAAGCTGCTTGGGCTGAACTCTCTGAACTTGATAATGCTAACTTAGAAGCTTTGATGGCGCAACGTTTTCAACAAGCTTGCGCTGCGGCTGCAACGGGTGAGGAAAACGTCAGTGAAGAGACTTTGAAAAACAAGAAAACGCTATGTATTCGCATGGAAATTTTGGCTGGCATAGAATCTCCCCCCGACGCGGCGGAAGACCGGTTAGCCTATCAAGTTGCCCGTTTATCGGCTGCTATGAGCCGCGGGGAGAAGAAACAATCATTAGAACCACATGTCGAGGCTGAGAAAATCGAACGAAGTTGGTATTTGAGTGCTGCACCCAGTGATCAAACACTGCGTTTAGAGCAACGTTTTAGCAAAGCTTGTGAAATATTGCGTAGGATGCGATAGCGTTCTAGGTTACCAAAAAAATGCTGGCTTTATCCTGTGACGCGCTAACAAGCCCCCCGTTCATCCCCTTTCAGAAGGGGACTGACAAATAAATCACAGAAATACAGATTTGGGGGGAGATTGAGAAGTGGAAGTTGGATTACACCGTTTGACAACGCGTTGGCGGTGTGAACAAAACCGATAGCTTTGAAAAACAGATCTCATATAGTTCCCTGAAAAGTTTTGTCCGCAGGTTTAACATTCGAGGTTAAAGTTGGAGCGATGCAAAAACATTAACCTCGAATCGAGGTTTTGCAAACCTCGAAGGTTTTGCACATATTGGAGTCCAAGATTTATCTTGGACTTGAGTAAACAAGTGGGGGTATATCATTCATCAGCTAAACATACCCTTTCCAGCATTTCAGCACTTTCCCAATTATCAGGTACGCCATGTTTTAGAAACTGCTCACAGCGTTTGAGATAAATTTGCGCCGCTTTATCGTCTGCATAGATATGCAACATTTGCCTGAAACACAGTGTCGCGTGAGCAAATTCTTTCACGCGATAGTGTGCCAACCCATGCTTAAGATACATCAAGCTTTGTTTTTTTAACTCAATGACATTGATAGGATCGCCATCAAAAACTTCATAAACTGTCACGGGCATAGATTTTCCTTTCACCTTCACCCTATCAATGCTCCGAATAGCATATTGTGAGGGATATGCCAAATCGGAATAGGTTTTTTCTGTAATCAGCAATATGGAGCCATATATTTTGGTCAAGTCTTCAATGCGAGAAGCTAAATTCACCGCATCGGAAATCACTGTGCCATCCATACGATTTTGACAACCAACCGTACCTAACATTAGCATACCGGTGTGAATACCAATACCGATTTTGATGATGGGTCGATCCGAACTACCTCGGGTTTGATTGTATTCGGCCAATCTTTTTTGCATAGTAATACCCGCTTGTACCGCATCGTCAGCATTCGTCGGAAACAGTGCCATGATGGCATCGCCAATATATTTATCAATAAATCCATAATGCTCTTCAATAACAGGTTCCAAGTAGCTCAAATAAGCATTGATAAAAGCAAAGTTGTCCTTTGGTGTCATGCGTTCTGACAGAGAGGTAAATCCGCGAATATCGGCAAACAAAATCGACATTTTTTTTTCAACTTGATCGCCTAATCGGACATCGGTAATATTTTTTTTGTCTAACAAACTTAAAAATTGACGAGGAACAAAACGTTCATAAGCTTTATTCAGTTGAAAAAGTTCATTGGTAAATCTTTCGCGCTCACTTTCGGCTTTTTTTCGCTCAGTAATATCTTGAAAAACAGCAATCGCATAAGCAATATTGCCCTGTTCATCAAAGATAGGCGTTCCCCAAACTTCTATGGGGAGAATTTGATCGTCTTGATGGATTTCTATATCATCAACGCTGGATATTTTGCCCTTCAAAGCCTGCACAATGGGTTGGCGTTCTTGAGGATACAACTGAGTGGTGCCGGCAAGATAGGCTTGACAAAATATGGGTAATTCTTCGGCCGTGGTTGACTGGACAATGCCTTTACCAAATACCTGCTGTGCCTTTTGATTAGCGTAATAGGGTTTGCCATTGGCATCCAGCACGAACACCCCTACCGACACTGCTTCTAGGAATTGGGCCAGTTTTTTTTCACTCGCTCGCACCGCCTCCTCTGCTTTTTCGGCTTTGGTTTGTAATTCAATGTTATTGAACCGCAACCCTTCTGTTTGGTTGGTTAATTGGTTTTGCTGCAGATCACTCATTTTGATCAGCAATTTGGTTTGTCTAAATAGCTTTTTATAGTCTTTGAGCAGGCGTTCATACTCTTTTTTGAGCGGAGTATCTTGATCCTTAAACTGTTCTAAAGCGTGAACTGCTTTTGTCAGCACCTCCTCTTCTTTGCTAAACAGTGTCGGTTTTTCCTTCATAAGAGCTCAATGGGTTTGAATGTCAGTCCTTCCCTGTATTTCTGACACTCTTTATTTTATATATTTTTACAATCCAAAAATGACAATTAACTAATAATATAGTAATCATAAATGATTTGTAAGGCTTCCAACCTAAGGCGGGACACTTTGTCATTTCTTTGGTCTGAAAATCTTGAAACATCAAGATTCCTCGCATCCGATCTTCATTACAGACAAAATAAGGTGTCACGCTTTTCGTTCCTAGCTGTTTTGGCTAAACAATGCAAATAATATACCAGCTTGATTGAAACCAAGTTTCAAGGCTAATATTTAATATCGATTAAAAATGAAAAAAATATGTAGTGGTCAATATGATGTTGAAATGGGTAATGGGATTTACGCAAAAGTTGACAGCTTCGCTATCAACTGGGGCAAAGATTGGGTAATGGGTAATCAGGGGCTGATTGAGTGCCATGAATGAATCAATACCCTGAAGTATGCCTCAAATCGATAATTAAAAGATTCTTTTAAAACTTTGGTGTTATTTATGACCTATGACCTATTACTTAGATGTTCTAGTTTTTTTGCCCCCCTTTGATAAACTAATCTTTGCCCACAAGTCGGGCTTTATGTATGAATTGTGAATTAATTAATGGTGAATTGTTACACAAACAATGGTTTAACGATTAATGATGTCTTTGTTCACAATTCTAAAAAAAACAATTCATAAATCTAAAAAAAACAATTCATAAATCATCATTTTCAATGACTTATCTACTTATGGATAAAGATAAGTTTGAAAAATGGGGGAATTTGTACGGTATAAAACAAGAACATCAAGTGTTACCTATTACCTATTACCTATTACCAAAAGAATCCTGAGTTTAACAAGTAATTGTTTTGGGGTTTTATTTAACCACCTCACCCATCCTTTACTCATCCTTCTGAACCAAATTGAAGATCAGCGATTCTAAATCTTCCTGAAATTCCTCGCCGTATTCTTCGGCAGTATCATTGTCTGCGCTATAAATCCAGTTGACGGTAATATTCTTACCGTTATCCGCCACCTCTTCTTCTAATTTATCAAGCAAATCCAGCAACATTTTTGAGGAACTACTGTTAAAATAAGTCAGTTCAATATTAACGGTAAAGGCTTGATCTTCTAATTGTTCCAGATATTCTTCCAGCCAAGAAAAAACGGGGGCAGAAAACTCGGCAATATTTTCGGGATAAGATTCACCTTTTAGCTCAAGAATATGATTCTCCGCGTTAAAACAAACTTTGGGTGTCTGCTTGGTGGCTTCGATTGTCCAACTGTCCATGAACTACTCCCTCTAAATGATTGTTTTCAACGAAAAAAACGAATAGCCTGCATCAACCGATTTAAAATCAAATTCAATCGGTTTTACGGCTTTTCTGGCTAATTCAATAAATCCTAAACCCGCCCCCCTACTATCTTCCTCTGGTACCTTTTTCTTGCGTTGTTCTTTGTAGTAACGTTTGAGTTCGTCCTTACTCATGTTTTGCAAGGCCGTTAATTTTTCACGGAGTCTATCGACGGTTTTACATTCGATCATATTCCCGCATAACACATAATAATGTTCGTTTTCATAACCAACCACAACGATGCCGCTACTTAATTCGGCTTTTTCAGGTTCATTCAGCGGAATTTTTTCAGCCGAATAATGAATAATGTTTTGCACTTGTTCCACAAACATGGCAAAAACATTGAGAACGGTTGAAGAACTGGTGTCCTCCAGTCTCATCTTATTTTTCAAGGTATCGCCAATTTCTACCAAGAGTTCTTGCGAAATGGGGCCGCTGAAACAAAAAAAGATGCCTCGCTGGTTGAGTTCGGTTTTAAAATTGTAGAGATTTTCCAACATTGATAGCTCCTTTGAGAATGGATGGAAATTGTGGATGAGTCATTCGCCACTCGCCTTATGTTAATGGCACGTATGATAGGAATTAAGCATGAAACCATTTGGTGTTTGCAACCCCGTCCGTAAGTAACGTTTGAGAGTTTTGAGGCGAGTTAAAAACAAAAACGTGAGCGAACAGGTAGCAAACCAGTTCCAGCATAGCCTAAATTTCTATCAAGTGCGCCATTACACCATTACACCTTAAGTCATTTTTGGAAATCAAGTTTATCACTTTATTGAACATAGCACTACCCAGCAAAAGCCGCATATATAGTATGAGTTCCCATAAAACTTAAAAATTGATGAATGAATTCTTATAGCAAAAATCTTGCCATGATGCGTATGGGGACGCACTGCTAAAGGGGGTTGAGAGGTTTGGAACTTTGACGAAACAATGAACAGTGCTTGAGAGTCAAAGTGTTAACAGGTTACACACTGCCTAAAGGCTCAGCCCCCTGAAGAAATGGGTTTGATAAACCATACTGTCAAATAGATTTGAATCATCTCCAAAAGTCGCTATTGGCGCAAATATCAGCCATACCTAAAATACAAAAAACGTTATTAATTCAACTCGTTAAAATATTAGCCTGTGCTTGGAATTTTTAGAAAGGACCAATATTTAATTTAATCTGTCATGGTCAGTCATTTTGGTGAAAACCAGCATGAGTGCTTAAATGAAAACCATATAAGCGTCATTTCAAGCATCGCTATGAAATCTTGTTGTTAATATTCCATGTATCATTTTGTTGATCAAGATAAATATTTAATGAATAGGTAAAGATGAAATTTGGACTGTATTTGACAACTCTTTTATTTTTCAATGTTTTTTATATTTTGTCCAAAGTCCAAATAAACTAAAAATAACAAAACATGCTCAGATCTATCTTGATCATGTTCGCTTTATCAGTTTTTTGCGCGCAAAAACTTGAAACGCGAATTATCAATTGAAAATTCAAGTCAGAACTTTGATAGCTAAGGTTCTGTTTATCACCGTTTATCATAGTCAGTTAATCATTGTCAATATAGTGGAGCGGCCCTGTGTTGCTCTGTGCGCTGTGTGTCTATATCGTTATCATAAATTTTTCTTTGTTATCAATTTTTTAACTTCTAATTTCAACGCCTTCAATTTTGTTTGTCATTATTTGAAATTCCAAATATTTAAAATATTTATTTTGAATAAACAAGGGTTTAATTAACTTGGCAATGTCACATTTCAATCAGAACAACGTTTTTTCGTACAAGGTTCGCCTGAAACTAATGAGAAACCACGCGGCTTAGTCGTACAAGGTTCGCCTGAAACGAATGATAATGTGATCGAGGCAAAAGTTTGCTCCGCAAACTTTTGCCTCGATCATTGTCAAGTTATAATACAACTCAAAAATTCCAAAGAGCCAAAAACAATAGCATTAATGCAACAGAGGCAAAGTAACTGGTTTATGCTTCAGCACCAATAATGCCATATCATCAAAAATCTTTTGCCCACCAATATACTGTCGTACATCATCAACAATTGCCTGTTTAATATCCTCGGCGGAACGTTGCCGATTGTGACTCACAATGTCACAAAGCCGCTTTAGTCCATAATGTTCTTTCTCAAGATTTTCCGCTTCTGTAATACCATCGGTGTACAATATCACCACATCCCCAGCATTCAAGGGCAACTGGATTTGTGCAATAAAATTTGTAATATCCTCTTCTAATCCAATTGGGAAACCTAAATCTATGGTATCTATCTGTTCTAGATGCCCATTTTCACGCACCACAATCATCTGCTCATGTTGCCCACTTAAATATAAGGTATTGTTCCGATACTCTAGTAAAGCAAAAGTCAGATTTTTTTCAGAATTCATCCGCTGCACGTTACTATAAACCGTCTGGTTAAGCGCATTAAAAAATTGTATTTTCAATAGTTTACGTTTATTTAGGGGCAAGTCTAATGCAGCGTTCAGATTGATGATTGTTTACGAATAACGAATAGCTCAATCCCAACTTATATTGTCACTTTTTGATTTATAGTTTGTAAGAATAATAATTTCAGTTAGGATCGGCTAAAAAATAACTTCCGCCAACAGCGTTGGGCAGTTGTCTAAAAGCTCAAGTACCCTAAAGGGCACTGAACCCAGTTAAGGGGGAAGTTAATTTTGCTTCGATCCTTAGAAACCGTAAAGCGTTTTGGAAACGCTTTACGGTTTTACCCTGAATCTAAAATAACGCTTTGAATTTTCATGATAAATTAAATTTAACCCTGTGTCACTCTGTGCAACTCTGCGGCCTTTGTGCATATAAATCACTATCAAATCCGTCAACGTTTTTCTATTCGAGATTTTAATATAATATTGACAATTCTTTCTCATTCGTTTCAGGCGAACCTTGTACGAAAAAACGGCCGAAGATTAAAAGGAGTACAAGGCGAACCTTGTACGAAAAACGGCGATTCTTTCTCAGGAGTACAAGGCGAACCTTGTACGAAAAACGGCGATTCTTTCTCAGGAGTACAAGGCGAACCTTGTTAGGGCAAAACCTTCAAGGTTTCCAAAACCTTGAAGGTTTCTAACTGAAATTATTTATCTGAAAAACTATAGTTATTAACGGAGTAAACCATGAACTATCCAAAAATACTGTTTAAATTCATCACGTTACTGGCCATCATTAGCCTGTCTATCGGGCCCGT
>QNER01000059.1 GCA_003646175.1 Candidatus Parabeggiatoa sp. nov. 1 | reverse complement strand
GCAAGCCTATTAAGGATTTTAAAGTGCAAAAGTGATACTATCGCCAAAAAAGCGATAGCATCACGAAATGTCATATTGAATTTATTATCAACAGAATCCGTTATAATCAGAAAAATGAGTCATAAGGGGCAATCGAAGCAATGCGCGTAACATCAGTTAAATAAGTAAACGCGATTAGTAATACCGGCAAAATAGAGTTGTAAAATTAAAAAATCCGTAAAATCCGTCAATCCGCTGTACTTGTTTTTGAAAACGGTGAAAATGAAAAGGGGTTTGTGAGTACCATTTCTGAAATTAAAAAATCCGTAAAATCCGTCAATCCGCTGTACTTCCAGTTTTTTTCGTGCAAGGTTTGCCTTGCATTCCTGATACTTATTGTTTTTATTCATCATGTTTCGTTTCCAATTCCCACTCAATTTTAGGAGAGTGATTTATGAAATATGCTAAACACTCAATCGGTGCCTGCGGACATTCCATATTGGAATGGTTCAGCATCACCTGGTTGTTCTTTATCCCATTGCTAGGCTTGTCGCCTGTCGCACCAGCCAATCAAAGCAGCAGTATCTATTTTCTGGATGCCGAAATAGATGGGCTCAGCGGTGTTGACGGTTTAGGTGGGGCTAATTCCATTGCCGTCAGTGCTGATGGGCAGCATTTGTATGCCACCGGCTTTTTTGATAATGCGGTTACCGTCTTTAGCCGTGATGAACTCGGTAAATTGAGTTTTGTGGAAACCATTACCAATAGCGATATTGGCTTTGGCTTGCAAGGGGCTAATGCGGTTGTCGTCAGTCCCGACGATAAACATGTTTATGTAGCCAGTATCTCTGATAATGCGGTTGTCGTCTTTACCCGCGATGCATCCACAGGCAAACTGACTCTGGTTGAAATTAAACAAGATGGCATTAATGGCGGTGAAGGCTTGAGGGGGGCTGGTGCCATAGCCATTAGCGCCGACAATGTGCGCGTCTATGTGGTTGGAACACAAGATAACGCTTTGTCCGTGTTTGACCGTAATGTCAATACCGGGGCTTTGACTTTCCTGCAAATGCACCAAGATGACATTAACGGCATTGAAGGATTAAAAGGCGCGGCTGCCGTTGCCATCAGTCAAGACAACCTTTTTCTCTATCTCACCAGTAGTACCGATAATACGGTCACCGTTTTCACACGTAATCCAGCGTTAGGAGAAATGGCATTTGTCGCACAATCCAAAAACGGAGTGGATGGTGTCACCGGGCTGGGCGGTGCTTCTGGGATAGCCGTTAGCCCTGATAATAATCAGGTTTATGTGGCCAGCCAAGTCGATAGTGCGCTCGTCGCATTTCGCCGTCAACCGGATGGGACACTGAGTTATCTCCAAACTTATCAAGATGGTGTCAGTGGCATGAATGGATTAGGCGGTGCCAAGGCGGTTGCGGTGAGTCCTGACGGTAGCAACGTTTATGTTGCCAGCATTAATGATAATGCCATTGCCGTGTTTAACCGGGATGCTGAAACTGGGCTACTGGGTTTTCAACAATTTCTGCAACATGGTCAAGATGTTACGACACTGAAGGGCGCAACGGCCGTTGCCACCAGTTCTGATGGAACGTTTGTTTACACAGCCGCTTTATTTAGTGACGCTGTCACCGCATTTACCACGCTATCGAATGATCTTCAAGTGACGATGACGGCCGTTCCTGAAATGGTCGCCATTGACAATTCCATCACATACACCATCACTGTAACCAATAACGGGCCTGATACCGCAACCGGGGTTACCCTAATCAATACATTACCGGTAGGGGTGAAATTGGGTTCGGTTGAACCTAACAGCTGTCGCAACGAAGTTAACGAAATAACTTGTGTGTTAGGTACCCTTGAACCGGACCAAGCGGCTCAGATCACCGTGAATATGACTGCGCCCGCTGTTATTGGCACCGGCACGCTGACTAACACCGCTACCGTGACTGCTGATCAAGCGGATACCAATGCCGCAAATAACACCGCTTCCAAAACCACACAATTGGTGGAATTCATTCCTAGCGTCGACTTGGAAGTCGGTATAACCACCGAACCTGAATTTGTGAATGTGGGTAGTGCGTTGACTTATACCATGACTGTCACCAATAATGGTCCAGAATCAGCCACTGATATCACATTAACGGGTACCTTTTCCGGGGAAGACGTGAACTATAACGCCAGTAACAGTGATGCCCGTTGTACACATAGTAACAAAACGGTGACTTGTCAAATAACCAATTTGAATGCCAATGACTCGACCGAAATCCCTATTCAGATAACAACCACAACAGTTGGCACGATTACCTTTACCGCCAATGTGGCTGGTACGGAAGCAGATCCTACATCAACCAATAACCAAGCCAGTGTTGATAAGACGGTTGAAGCCCTGGAATTTGATTTAGTGCTGTTTAATGCGGTGGCAACCCCTTCAACCGCTGTCGCAGTGGGCACTGACATCACTTACACCGTGATCATCAACAATGAAAGTGAAACCACGGTCAATAGTGTTACCCTGAGTGGTGGCTTGGCATCGCAAGTGAGTTATGTCTCCAGCACAGCAGATTGTACCAATACCCAATCCGCTGTGACTTGTCCTCTCGGTATTTTAAAACCCAACGAAACCAGGACGGTTGCTATTACAGTCAGGGCTATACGGACCGGCAGTAATATCTCTAGCACATTTAGCGTAACCGGCAACGGCACCGATACCAATCTAGGGAATAATATCAAATTGGTTCAGTTTGCTGGTGTTACCGGTAAAGTTGCTGATTTTGTCGTCACGGTGAGCGATGGCGGAAATACGATCTTAGTGGGAACGCCACTCACTTACACAGTTAATGTGAAAAATAACGGGCCTGCTGAAGCGAGTGCAACATTGAGTATTATTTTAAGTGGCACCAATGTGGTTATTGGGACTATCACTGGCGATGGTTGTGGTACCGGTACCCTTTTTAGTTGCACTTTGGGCACCATTGAAGGCGGCGCGAGTAAAACGGTCACAATTGAAGCCACACCCACTGTAGTAGAGACTTTAGTCTTCACGGCCGAAGTGTTGGGTAATGCGTTTGATCCAACGCCAAATGTTGCGAGAAAGGAAACGGCCATTTCCAACAAGGAAGCTAACTTGAGTGTGGGCATGATAGCCCAACCGGCGCCGGCCTTTTTGGGAAACAACTTCACTTACACAGCAACGGTGACAAATCATGGGCCCCATGAAGCTACTGGCGTTACCTTGATTAATGAACTGTCACCCAGTGTTGAATTTGTCTCCGCTGAAAGTACGCAAGGTTCGCCTTGCACTTTTGCTAACAGCAAAGTCACTTGCTTACTGGGACCTATCAACCCGGCAGACAATCCAACTGATCCTGATAACCCGTCAGATAGCAATAATACCGCTAAGATTAATATGGTGGTTACGCCGAAAACCACGGGCAAAGTGACTAGCACCGTCAGCGTGAGCAGTGTTCGGTTTGACTCCGATCTGTCCAATAATACTGTCACGGTTGATACCGAAATAAGCCAGTTGGCCGCTGATATCAGTTTGACCATCAGCGATACGCCAGATCCAGTCGTGGTGGATAACTTTCTGACTTATACGCTCACCCTGACTAATCAAGGCCCCAATCCAGCCACGAATATCAAATTAATCAACACGTTACCAACCGATGTTCGATTTCAGTCGCCTGCGACAATAAGCCCGGCTGAAGTGAGCGGTAGTTGCGTTGATGTCAATGAAGAGAACGAAGTCCATTGTACGATTGAAGCTCTGCCCAATGACGGAACAGTCACGGTGACTTTAGTGGTGCGGCCTAGCTTAGCAGGTGACTTCAGTTTCAGTGCCCGTGTTGAAGCCAACGAATCCGATGCGGATGAGACCAACAACGAAGCGCAAGTCAATACCCGAGTCAATATTCCTTCCACCCTGTTTTTTGTGGAAGCGCAAAAAAATGGCAATCAGGGAGTGCAAGGATTGAGCGGTGTTATCGCACTGACAGTGAGTCCCGATGGTCAACATGTCTATGCAGTCGGCCTTCTTGACAATGCCCTGGTGGTTTTCACACGCAATTCCAGCGATGGGCACCTCAAATTTGCCCAAGTGCTGATTGATGGCACCAATGAAGTTGATGGACTGGCTAAGGCAACCGGTGTGAGCATCAGTCCGGATGGTAATTTTGTCTATACCACCAGTTTAAATGACAGTGCAGTAGCCGTTTTCATTCGTGATACCATACTTGGCACGTTAAATTTTGTCGAAGTTCACAAAAATGGACTCAACGGTGTTCAGGGTTTGGGGGGTGCTTTAGCGATTACCGCCACCGCTTCACACGTCTATGTGGCAGGTAACAGTGACGATGCCATTGCTATCTTTAGTCGTCGCACCGGCACCGGCAAACTCACCTTCCTAGAATCTATCCACTTTGAAGATGAGTCAAAAAGCTTAAACGGCGTTGATGCACTTACTGTCACACCCGACGGCTTGCATTTACTCGCCACCAGCGCCAGGAGTAACCGCCTCTCGGTGTTTAGTATAGACACCACCAATGGCAGTCTCAACCTGATGCAAACCTTGAATAATAATACCGACGGTGTGCAAGGCTTGGACGCAGCCAGCGGTGTGATTGTGAGTCCAGACGGCAAGCATGTTTATACCAGCGGCGGTAGCGATAATGCCGTTTCTGTTTTCAGCCGTTCCCTCGATGCCGGCACACTCACCTTTGTCGAAGTGCATAAAAATGGGGTTGACGGGATTGACGGACTCACTGGGGCAGCGAGTTTAGCCATCAGTTCTGATGGTAACTATGTTTATGTGGCGGGTCGAAATGACAATGCCGTAGCCGCTTTTCGGCGCGATGCTGAAACCGGGAAATTGCATTTTGTGGATTTCTTGAAAGACGGCACAGACCAAATCGACGGTTTAGCTGGCGCGAGTGCGCTTGCGGTCAGTCCGTCAAATGTTCATCTTTACGTCGCCGGCTTTTCCGATGACGCAGTGGCAGTATTAAGTGTCGCAGCGGCCGAGTTAAGCGTGGTGATAAAAGACAGCGAAGATCCAATCAATGTCAATGACAATCTGGGTTATACCATCACGGTAACCAATAATGGTCCCCAACAAGCGACGAGCCTGACTTTGGAAGATACGTTGCCAGCGAATGTTCGTCTACTGTCGTTTACCCCTAGTCAAGGCGAGTGTGCAGCGACCTCTAAAAATGACAAAATAAATTGTACTTTGGGCACACTGGATAACGGTGCCAAACTCACGGTATCCCTAGTCGTGTCGCCGACTGACACTGGTGAATTGACCAACAAAGTCACTGTCTCAGCCAACCAGTATGATCCCACGCCTGATCCGGTGACTGAAACCACACAGGTGGTTGCAAATGCCGATTTGCAGCTTGATGTAGAAGCGATACCCGATCCTGCAACTTTGGAAGCGGCCTTGACTTATCAAGTGACTATCACCAATAACGGCCCAGACGCGGCGACCAGTCTCACCTTTAGCGATGAAATCCCTCAGAAGGTGAAATTTGAATCGGCTGAGGTGAGTACCGACAAAACGCCCTGCTTTTTTGAAGAAGCCAATCGCACGGTGACTTGTACAATTACCAGTCTTGCTGCAAAGACTAATAAGGTGGTGACTATTGTTGTCACACCCAACACAGAAGGTGTCACACTTAGCAATGTGGCTACTGTCAATGCCAAGACGTTTGATCCCGATTTGGACAACAACCAAGTCACAACAGAGACAGCCGTTATCTTCAATGTGATTGATGACACTTATGACAACAGCGGCAAGGAGTTACACAACTATGTCATTGGTTCAACCGGTGCAGTGATTGGTGGCTCGCTCTCGGGTACCATTCAAAATCAAGGGCTGCTGTCAGAAGTGTGGATTTTGCCCAATACCACGGTGAACGGTGGCAAACTGTCAAAAAACATTGTGAATGAAGGCACTATTGAAAATGTGCAGTTGCTCAGTGGCACCGTTATTAATGGCGGTGTGTTGCGCGGCAATATTGTCGGCTTTCCCGAAGCCCCTGCCACCCTTAACACTCGGATAGAAGCTGACACACAACTGGCACATGTGATTATTGGTATTGATAGTCAAGTCGATTCTCAAGTGGTTATTGGTGAAGGCGTGTCCTTTATCGCTAACAGTACGATTCCGGCCGGGATTGAGTTAACCGACGCGCTTCCCGTTATCAGTGGGCCTATCAATGGTAGTCGCGCTGTGGATTTAGCCAAGGATGTGTTGGTCGCAGAAGAGAGTCTTCTTGATGAGATTAATGCGATACCTGACTTAAAAAACAATGGGTTAGTATTTTCCCAAGCGTCTGATACTGGCAATTTAATATTACCTATCGGTAATACAAATAGTGTTTTGATGCCAGTCAAAGTATCTCAAGTGTCGGCCGATCAAGATTCAACCCCCAGTATGACCCTTCATCCAGATGGCAGCGTGACCTTTGTAACGGCAACCGGGCGGGTGATACTCGCTCAACCGAGTACCCAAAATCAGGCCGAATTACAAACCGCACTCGCTAATTTGGGCTTGGATCAGTTAGCTGCCGCGTCGGATGGCAATTTGACGATTATTGCTGGTGATCACTTCAAACTCCGGCCCGATTTGTATACGCAATTAGCGAATCCCCTCCTACCTTTGGGGATAGAAGGCAAACCTTTGCCTTTGGCTAAGGGCCTCAGTGAATTTGTATTGCGGTTTACTGATAGCGAAGAAAAACGGCGTGAGCAAGTTTTCTATCCAGCTGCAGCCCATCAACAAGAATTGCGCGCCGTTTTGCTCGGCTTTCCGGGGGCAAGCGATGTGACATTTTACAAGAACGGCAAACTGTCAGTCACGATTAGTGGGCACATCTATTCAGCGGTGTGTGACTACGTGGTAAAACCCGGCGTTGCTAACACAGTCACTCAACTGCTTGTTATCCCCGATAAAAATGGCGATGGTAGTGATGATATCTTGGTGACTTATGCCAATGGCGATCAGCAAATACTTTACATAATGCCTTTCCCAGAAGTGACAGCTGATATTCAGGCGATTCCAGAAATGCAGACGGCCGGCTATACGGTTTCACAGGATGTGAATGGTTATTACGAACTCACTCAAGGCGATACTCGTTTATTGATGAAAGCCACCAGCCTGATTGCGTTAACAGAACCTACGCCACCGCGTATGCAAATTCATCCGGATGGCAGCGTTGAATTTATCACGGCAACAGGTGTCAAAATCGTCACGCAACCGATGATGCAAGATTTGGCAGCCTTTGAAGCGATATTGCAAACATTAGGATTGCCCCCAGTCGTTGTTGAAGAGAATGGTAATCTGACGGTGCCTGTCAATGAAACATTAAGTTTCAGTGCTCGCCCTGAGCTACAATCAACGCCGGCATCAACAGCACCGTGGTTAGGCACCCAGCCAGGGTTATACAATCTGCCCACCACGCTACCAGGCGTATTAACCTTAGCATTAGTGTTTAAAGATGAGACTGGGAACACGCTCCAACAACGGATTTATCCAGCTGCTAAAGAGCCAGATACTCTGTACCCGTTTTTGGCCCAGATGCCGGGTATCAAAAGTGTGACATTCAGCAACAATGGGACTATCTCGGTTCAAAATGGTGATTTGAGCTTTCGGGGTATTTTTGATTATGCCGTTACCGCCGGTGAAGTGCCAAGCGGCAGCATACAGTTCACGCAAGTGCCGGATGTCAATGGCGATGGCATCGCGGATTTTGCGGTGATATATGGGGGCGGTGAAAAACAACTCATTTATCAGATACCAAATGTGGATTTCTGAGTGACTACTGGCAATAACTACAGGGATTGTATAATCGATGCGGATTGGAACGAGATGATTTTGGGTTTCTCCAGAAAATTCGGGGAAACCCATTGATTTATCCTGGAGAGTACAATGAATCCCAAAAATAAATGAATGGCTCCACACCGATTGAAGAGTATCAATTCGTTTATTTCGATAATTCGCTGTACTCATTTTTTATGGGGCGGTGAACTTAACCATATCAGATTATCAGGAGTACAAGGCGAACCTTGTACGAAAAAACGGCGTTATGAAGAGTTTGTACGAAAAAACGATGTGATTGAAATGCGACATTGTCAAGTGAAAAGCAACTGATTTATCAGACACTGGATGTTGATTTCTGAGTACCGAGTACAACAAATATAGTACAACGGATTATCGGAATAAACGGATTTAACGCCTTAACAAACATAAAACCATCCGTTTAGACCAAAAATCCGCTGTACTAATTCTGTGAGTACAGCGAATCCCAAAAATCCTCACAACGATTGAATGGCTCAATTCGTTTACTGTTGGAGTCGAGCGGTAAAGTGTTTAATTAACCAATTTAATATTAGATGTACGGCAGAATTGTTCAAATGTTTAGTTTTTGGGTTAGAAATCGAAGTACCCAAAGCCAACTTATTGACACAACCACAGATAATACAAACCAACCGAGATAACTGGCAAAATGATTATCTGACATGAACTCGTACCATGAAATATGCAGTGATGAATTCCAAATAACTATTTGCAAAACCACAATCGGGCCGAGCACGCCTATTAGGCATAAAATAATGGCTACACCTGTATATGATAATTCGGAAATCCGCCAAGCCCAAGTGACTCCTATAACAGCACCAACACTAGCTATCCAACCTCCAATGTGACTTATCCAGATGACAAATAAAAGAAAGGTTAGAATAAGTGTAACATAAGCCATGAGTTGTCTTGGGGGCGAAACTTCCAATAGTTTCATTTTTTTATACATTGATTATACCGATTTAAATGACAGCAAATATTATAACTCAATTTATAAACAACTCACCTTAAAGTATAAGTAAGTACTGAAGCACAATTTTTCATTTTATGGTAGGGTGGGCAAGGCTGTTTTTGCCCACCTTCAGCTCCACCATTAGGCCAGCAACCAAAAACCAAAGCCCCCCCCGGCCCAAAATTCATCATACCTGGAAATTTATGGTTCAGTACTTACCACACGCCGAGGTGCAAACAGTCTTGTTAAGTGCCAGAAAAACACGTTCTGAAACCTTAACGCGTCTTGGTTATCAACTCACTGATTATCCAGGGGTTTATCAAACTCGACAGCCGGTTATCCGAAATGTGTTGTTATTGTCATTGAATGAACTTTCCAATGAACCTCACAATGTTTGGATTAAATGTTTTGCTAGCCATAAAAAGGTTAAAAAACAAGCTTTTAACAAGTTGGAAGAACTGGATTTGATTTCCATAGCCAATGAGTTAAAGTGGTTTATCAGCGGTTTAATGCGGCTTTGGTTTGGAACAATCAGAGGAGAACAAAAAATGACCATTGAATTTACGCCAGAAGAAGTCACCGAATTTGGTAAACAATTAGGAGAAGTTTGGTTAGCGGATTTAACAGTGGATGACATGTTAGCTCGTTTTGGACGAGAAGAAGTGTTATCCCATGTCAAGCCGGTTGATAGGTTAGCCGGTTTAAAGCCCGAAGAGGTGTTACCTTATTTCAAGCCGGTTGATAGGTTGGCGGGTTTAGAGCCAGAGATAATTGAAGAGTACCTCAAACAACTCAAAAGGCACAAAAAATGAACTCACCTTAAGAAAACCTGGGGGCAACCCTGTAGGCGTTGAATTTTGATTTATCAGATATAGAATGCCTCTTTCTGAGAGTATTTCACGGATACTATCCCTCGGAGGGATAGCATCCGTTTTACCATGAGAAAAAAAAATGAAAACAGCAACTTTTAAAGAATGGACTTTGACCACACTTGATAAGGCCTTTGGGCTTCGTCAAATTTGGGCTTGCCCTTTAATGGACAAATGGGCAAATCGAGAGATTGAAATAGACGATTTCGAGAAAAAAACGCTGCTCAACCTGCAAAAATCTCTGATTAGAGGGGGTAGGGCTTGGAACGAAGTTGAACTTGAAAATAAGTTTATTAGCCCGGTTATCATGACAGCCGATATCGACGATGAGCAGATTGGCTATTTTTTAGAACGTAGTTTATCAGGTATCGTGGGTGATTATGAACTGTCAGGTATCGTAGATGGCATGATTGCGACTGGTTTTCGTGAGCCTGACATTCCCCTGTTTTGTTTGCAAAAATGCAAACGCAGCGTAGATAACCAAGGTTCGCCCGATGCACAAGCCCTGGCTGCTATGTTAGTCGCCAGAGAAAAGAACAATAATCAAAAACCAATCTATGGTGTCTTTGTGGTAGGCTTGGTTTGGCATTTTATGATTTTAAATGGCAATGAGTATTTTATTAGCAGAACCTATCATGCCGATGATGAAGAAATTTTTGTTATTTTCAAAATGCTCAAAGCCTTAAAACCGATTATTAAAAATGAATTGATTAACTCATGTTGAGTACGTGTTATACGGATGCTATCCCTTCTTAGGGATAGTATCCGTTTGAACACCGTCATTCGTTGTACTTCAGACTTCAGGAGCGATTGTAGTTTTTGGTTCATATCGGACAACTATCGGACATATATCGGACAACTATCGGACATTTTATATTATCAGGCGTACAAGGCGAACCTTGTACGAAAACGAAGATTTTCTCAGGAGTACCAGGCGAACCTTGTACGAAAAACGGCGTAATTATTAATTAAAATATGACATTGTCAAGTTATCACCTATCAGTTTCTAAAAAAACCACATTTCGTAAGCACAACGGATACGCGAGTACAACGGATACGCGAAATAAACGGATAAGGCTATCTTGAATTTATTAACCGTCATACCACTTTGCACTGATAACATATTGATTGCAGCAACTTGGATAAGTTCAAACTCTTAATTTCGATAGAATCATAAATATGCGAGTGGTACATTTTTAGCCGTTCCCGCACATGTATCCGTTGTACTAAAGAGTGGTACATTTTTATCCGTTTCGGCACGCGTATCCGTTGTACTAAAGATTACCGGTTCAAACCGCCTTCCAAACCAAGCTAAGGATAGCTACAAAGAATTGCCCCGAAACGCAAGGATATGTAAGAGTAATCTCTTGTGGTTATCCTATATTTAAAAATAGGCTCATGAGTTTTTAATTGAAATTATTTCAGCAGCAATACTAATAGCAATTTCCGCAGGTGTATGGCTCTTAATGGGTAAACCAATTGGGGCATGAAGACATTGTAATTGTTCGGATGAAATACCCTCTTTTTGTAAATGCTGAATGATGTCATTCACTTTTGATGAACTACCCATCATACCTAAATATCCCAATTTTTTATCAAGTAATTGCCGTAATACGATTTCATCAGCCCGATGATTCGGTGTCATAATGAACACGTAATTTTGCTCACCGTCAGGAATATGCTGTTCAATTTTATGGAAGGCAGTAATGCGTTTTTCATTAGCATCAGTATTATTTTGGAAGGTATTAATCTCAGCACGTTCATCTAAAACCACAATATAAAAATCTAGCATGGCTAAAATACTAGATAATGCCAGTCCGACATGCCCACCACCGATAATATAGGCAGTATTGATTAACCCCCCCACATTTTCCCCGTATTGCCATTCATTTTCTGCTTGAAACTTGAATTGATAATTTGCCGTGTTCTTTTGATGCGCTGTAAATGATAGGCCGAACGGTGAGATTTGTAATATGCCTTGCTCTTGATTTTCAAAAGCTTGCAATAGCCGTTTGATGGTGATTAAATCTTTGTTTGGCTGACAAGGATAAAGCACCACTGTTTGCATACCACCGCAAATCATGCCAGAACGATCCGTCGTTGTGGCTTGATTATGAATTTGACGCTGACACTGAGCAAAAAAGTCGTGGTTTTTTAGCTTGGTTTGTGCTTTATTGACAAAGCGGTGTTCAATGACACCGCCCCCAATCGTTCCTAGCAAAACGCCTTCTTTTGCCACAGCCATTTTAAAGCCAACTCGCCCGGGTGTACTGCCATCGCTTTCAACTACAATTAATAATGCCACTGACTGATTGTTCTGCAAGCAATCACAAATGAATTGCCAGACGTTTTTGTCTTTCATCCAAAAAAATCCTCACTGAATGCATAATAAATTGCCAGCAGTCCGGAAAAAACGGCACTGCCAAAAAATCGCCAATGGTAGGGTAATTTATTTTGGATGATATGATTTCCCAATAAGGAAATCGGGATATTCACTACAAAAGACCAAATACTTACCGTAATCAATGTCCAACTCATTTGGTGCCCATTTCCAGAAAAGAGATGAATAAAAAAGAGATGACGGGCAATCCAAACTGGATTGAAATACAGCATCGCCAGCATGGTTCTCTTGACAGAATCAAGTAGATTGCCGCCGTTAGCAGTTTTACTATCAATCCAGCGAAAATAATTGGGAACTTCTAAGGCATAAAATGTACCCCCTACCAACATCATTCCAAGCCAACGAGAAATCGAAAAGTCATCCAAAATTAAAGCGGCAATGCTGTCTCCAACAGAATAGATAATCACGCCGTTTAGAATATTTTGCCAAGTGTAATCCCAATTATTGAGTTTCATACAAAGAAAGCAATACCTTTTCTGAAGTGAAAGGTGCCGAAAATTGTCCCGCCAATGTTGGACGAAAAGCCTTCATCGCTTGCAAAATCGCAAAATAAGCCCCGATGCCATACAGAAAAGGTGGTTCGCCAACTGCTTTGGAATTAAATAGTCCGAGTGGGTTCTCCGAATTTTCCAGAAAATCCACTTGAATATCCGGCGCAAAACGAATATCTGGCACGGTGTAATTTGCCAATGTATCTGTCAATAACCAACCATTATCGGCATACATCAGTTCTTCAATCGTCATCCAACCAATGCCTTGCACGACAGCACCTTCTACTTGTCCTTTATCAACAAGTGGATTTAAACTCTTACCAAAATCATGCACAACTTTGACTGTATCAATCCGATAGGTGCCACGCAGACAATCCACCGTCGCTTCCACTATAGCGGTTCCAAAAACATGGTAAGCAAAAGGGCGACCTTTTTGTTTGATGTCATCAAAGTACAGATTAGGTATGCTGTAATGTGCATGGGCAGAAAGGGAAACACGATTCAAATACATTTCACCAATCAACCCTTGCCAGGTTAAATCGGTTGGCTTGCCTTTTAAATAAAGCACCTCATCTTTGAGTTGCAATTCAGCCATTGAATCAATCTTGAGTTTTTTGGCAGCATAAGTTTTGAGACGTTCTAACAGTTTAAGACAAGCCAGTTTGGTCGCGTTGCCGTTTAAATCCGCTGCTAAACTGGCAGAAGTCGGAGACATATTGGCAATACGCTTAGTATTTGAACTTTCGACATTAACTCGATTCAAAGGTATTGAGAAAATGTTGGCGACAACTTGTCGAATTTTCATGTTGACACCCTGTCCCATTTCGATTGCGCCGGTACTCACACTGACACTACCATCAGTATAAACATGCACCAACGCACTGGCTTGATTCATAAAAGTGCTTTCAAATGAAATACCAAAACAAATGGGTACAAGAGCCATTCCCTTTTTCTGCAAAGGATGGGATTGATTGAAATTTTGTATGTCTTGATACCTTTTTTCTATCGCGTGGCGTTGTTCCGCCATTTCCCAACAGCGAGCAGCTTGACTATTTTCCACTTTCATACCATAAGAAAATTCGTCACCCGTTTGTAACAAATTCTTTTTCTGAATAAACGAAGGAGCAACACCCATTTGTTCGGCGGCTTTAAAAATCGCTGATTCAATCACAAATACCGCTTGCGGACTGCCAAAACCACGAAAAGCAGTATTTGGGGGTAAATTTGTGCGACAGACGTAACCTGTCGCTTTCATATATGGAATGAAATAACTGTTGGTCGCATGAAATAGACAGCGTCCTAAAATTGCAGGTGACAGGTCAGCCATCGCCCCGGCATTTTGATAAAAAGTCACATCATAAGCGAGAATCTTACCGTCATGGGTTAAACCCATCTTAAAGTCAGATGAATAAGGATTACGTTTACCCGTCATACGCATATCTTCATCACGGCGCAAAACCAGTTTGATAGATTTTTTTAATTTGAATGCGGCAAATGCAGTCATAACAGCCCAAGCTGTGGCTTGACTTTCCTTACCACCAAATCCTCCCCCTAAGCGCAACACATCGACTTCGATTTTGTGCATGGGCAAACTTAAAACACCCGCAATCATACGTTGCACATCATTTGGAGATTGGGTGGAGGATATCACCTTTAAGCCTGCATTTTCGGTAGGATAGGCCAATACACTCTGGGTTTCTAAATAAATATGCTCTTGCCCACCGGATTCGACTGTCCCCGCAACGATTACATCGCAATTTTGCCAAGCAGCCTCAAGGTTTCCCAATGCCAGTGTGCGAGGCGATCCAATTAATTGCCCTACAGCATAAGCTTCACGGGCATCGAAGATCGCAGAGCGTTGTTCAAATTCAATCGCAATAGCCTTTATTGCTGTACGTGCTCTATCAGCGTTCTTAGCAATCACAACTGCAATTGGTTGACCGATATAGTGAACGACCGAAGTAGCCAACAGAGGTTCATCCGGGACAATAACACCAATTTGATTATCACCCGGTATATCCTCAGCCGTTAAAATATCATAAACGCCATCAATTTGTTTAGCAGTTTCCAGATTTAAGCGCGTAATTTTACCGTATGCAATGGGGGACGAAAAAACTGCCGCATGTAATGTGCCTTCAGGTACAATCAGATCATCGGTAAACTGTGACTCCCCTTTAACGTGGAGGAGCGTATCAATATTTTTCATTGCAATATCTCCCGACTATCAATTTGTTCTGGAAAAAGCATGATGAAATGGGCATAGAATAATTGACGCAATAACAAACGCTTATATTCCGCTGAACCGCGTACATCACTCAGAGGAGATATTTCAGTTTGAGCCATTTTTCCCGCTTCACGAATTATCTCAACATTAATTTCTTTACCGAGCAAATAATTCACCGTATTTGTTAGATAAAGCGGAATAGGCGCAACACCACCTGCTGACAGATGGATTTGTTGAATAAGTCCGCCATTCATTTGAATTTGGATTGCCGAATTAACACTGGGAGGCTCTGAGTCTGTATGTTTGCACACTCTCTCGAAATTAAAATAAACATGACGAGCAGGCAGCGGAAAATGCACCCCTTCCACAAGTTCATTATTCTGCTTGTCAACCTGTTTATAACCTTTAAAAAAATCTTTTAATGGTATAGCACGTTGATTTTGCCCCTCGTTCAAATCAACTGATGCGCCCAATGCCAAAAAAAAGATGCTTAAATCACCGATGGGAGAAGCCGTAACAAGATTACCGCCCAGCGTGGCTCGGTGTCGAATGGGCGTTGAAGCCAGCACCGCAAAGTATTTCTCAATTTTTGGAAATAATTTTTGCATGACGGGTGAATTTTTTATGACTTCTATGGTAGTCGTCGCACCAACATAACAGCGATCCGCTTCAATTCGGATGCCGTTTAACGCCTGACGTTGAGATAAAAATACCACCGGCTTTGATGGATCATTTTGCCACGGGATTGTACCTCCCGCTACGATAGTTGAGTTGGGCGGAATACTGGTTAAATGATTTTTTGGTGCTGGCAATTTTTGCAGCCTTTGAGGAATTTCTAAAAAATAAGTCGGTAAAATTTGTTGGTCAACCAACCATTTGATTCGTTCTATTGGAGCTACATCAGGTAAAGCGAATTGTTGACAGAGTAGGCTCACAGCACGTTTAATGCCCTGATAACCAGTGCAACGGCAAAGATTGCCATCCAAAGCAACCGTAGCGAGCGATTCGTTAAGGGATGGG
>QNER01000058.1 GCA_003646175.1 Candidatus Parabeggiatoa sp. nov. 1 | reverse complement strand
TTAGGCGAGGCAGGCAAAGTCATAACTACAAGGATTGTTTATAAGAAGGGATTAGCTCATGGAAGGATTTAGGTTTGAATTCAATCCGTCTTGATACTATCCTTTTTTATAAACAATCCTTGTAGTTACCTATCCTTTATTATAAACAATCCCTGTAGTTACCTATCCTTTATTATAAACAATCCCTGTAGTTACCTATCCGTTCTTATATACAAATCCTGTAGTTACCTATCCTTTATTATAAGCAATCCCTGTAGTTATTAGTATAAGACTTACCGTTCTAAATTTGCTATATGACATCACCTTCAACTCATTACAAAGGAGAAATAAATGGCCAAGATAAATCTTGGACTCCTCCCAAGAGTGCTTTAATTGCGATTGGCTTCGACAAAGTGCGAAAGGGGCGGTATTTTACGCTGTTTGCACCCAGACAATCAGGAAAAACCACCTACTTTCAACTCTTACTTGAAGCGGTTAAGGAGGAAGGTTTTACCCCGATTTGGATTAGTTTTGAGAGTTTGAAGACCGTCACTAGGGAAGTTTTTTACCGAGATTTAAATAATCAACTTCATCAAGAACTGGCAAAACATCAGATTCAATCTGAACAAACCATTAAAAATCCGGTTGAACTGAAAGAATTTTTTGAACAGATTCCGCAATCTCAATCTCTGGTGCTTGTCATCGATGAATTTGAAGGCATACCGGATTCGCTCCTAAGTGAGATGAGGCATGCATTTCGACAAATGTATCATCGAAAACAATACCATGCCCTTCATTCTCTGATCCTTGTCGGTGTCAGTACCATTGCAAAATTGGTGACCTCAAGTGCGTCACCCTTCAATGTGGCCGAAGAATTAAAAGTGTCCTATTTTAGCCAAACAGAAGTTAATCTGTTGCTCGAGCAATATGTGGTTGAATCAGGTCAGAAAATGGAATCGGGGGTGATAAAAGCCATTTATGACAATACCAAAGGGCAACCCGGGCTCGTCTGTGCGCTTGCCGCACATCTGGTTGAAACGGTCGCGCCCGATAAAACGGTCACAATGGCTGATTTTTTCGAGACATTGAATTATTTCTTAAAGTCGAAATATGATAAAAATATCCTGAATATTGTCCAGAAGGCCAAACAGAAAAAGGCCTTTATGTGTCGGTTGTTATGTTTAACAACAGCCCATTGAATTTAGTGTTGATGTTGAAGACATCGCTTATCTACATGCCAATGGTGTCATAGAAAATATAGAAGGTCATGTGGGTATTTTGGTGCCATTATATAGCAAGCGTATTATTACCGCATTTCGTCCGCCGCATAACGGTGAAACCAACCATTATGGAATTACGGCCCATGACACCTTTGACGCCTATCTGAACGGTGATGGATTAAATATCCACGCATTACTCAACAAATACCGGCAGTATGTACGAAGACGTGGCTTCAAAGCCTTTGATACCGACAACCTGAAAGAAGCGGCTTGGCATTACTCCCTGGATGGGTTTATTAACTTTTTTGTGGAAGACCTGGAAGGACATACCTTTATCGAAGTGCCATCGGGAGCGGGACCGACCGATCTGCTCATTGTCTATAATAAACACCGCTATCTGATTGAAATAAAAGTCTTTAGCACTCAGACACGATTCAAGAAGGGCAAGGCACAATTGGCCGAATATCTCAAATCGGAAGGCTTGGATGAAGGGCACTATGTGGTGTTTAGCAATCTGCATACCGATGATGATGTACTGTATTTTGAAGAAAATATCAAAGGTAAGCAAATCTATACCTATATTATCTGTACCCACTTTCCGACACCCAGTCGCGTCCCGGTGCCAGAGGCATTGAAAAAAACCGACAGCGTGTCGATTAATGAAGCGCGTGCGGAAGGTTCTCTGATGACACGTCGTCGAGATATTTTAGATATACTGGTTTTGCGTTTTGACCCACCCGCTTCCCGTTATCAACAAATAGAACAACGTTTGTTGACTGTCAGCCTTGATGCACAATTGAAAACTTTGTTGGCAGCGGCGGTTCAATCTGAGGAACTATCGGCTTTTCAAAGCGTTATGGAGAATATTCAATAGCGTCTTTGACGGATGCTATCCCTTTTCGGGATAGTATCCGTTTGAACCGTTGTTGACGGATGCTATCCCTTTTCGGGATAGTATCCGTTTGAACCGTTGTTGACGGATGCTATCCCTTTTCGGGATAGTATCCGTTTTAATTGACGGATACTATCCCTAAGAAGGGATAGCATCCGTTTGGACTATATATTATGAAACAGCAACTTTTTCAACTATGGTAGTACAACGCATTGAAGGATTTGACGGATTTATAAATGCTAACTACAAGGATTGTTTATAAGAAAGGATTAATTCGTGGAACGGTTTAGGTTTGTCAATCCGTTTCAATGCAATCCTTTTTTATATACAATCCTTGTAGTTACCTATCCTTTTTTATAAACAATCCTTGTAGTTACCTATCCTTTTTTATAAACAATCCTTGTAGTTACCTATCCTTTTTTATAAACAATCCCTGTAGTTATTGATTATGAAACAGCAACTTTTTCAACTACTGACTGAATTTGAAACCTGGCAAGATGGTCATCCATTAAGTGAACGGCGTTTGGTGCAACATGATTTGGTGTTGGCACATCTGGCGCGTTTATACGGCGGCCTTTCTTGGAATAACCAAGTTTTTGGATTATGTCCATCGTACCCACTTATCGTTGATATTCAACAAGATAGGCCAATGCCCTGTCCAAACTGCTCGCGGTAACGGCCACAGGTAAGTTAATGGTTGGTTTTAATGCCGATATTCCAGAATGCGATAACGCTAATGAAAACAATGGTTTATTCGCTATCGCTCAGCCCCTTCCAATGTCTAAGGCACTGCGGGATACTCAACCCCCTTTTCCGTTGCATAAAATTCGGTTAGAATGGCGAGCGTGGCAACAAGGCATTGATGAGATTGTGAAAACCGGTGATGGCATTCCCGTTGGGCGTTTTGCTAATGGGCAATGGGACACACATTATATTCCACCGGTAGTGAGTGTGGACACCAGCGATGATTTGCAGGAGCGTGTCAAAAACCTCATGGCAGATGTGGTAACATTAAAAAATGCTGATGTTCAGATTCAAGCATTAGTGTTAGAAATCAACTGCAAAGATTATGCCATCACCCCACTGGATTTTTGGTTAGCACATTGTCGGTGTTTGATAATGTTACAGAGTCATCGGAAAATGGTTTCCAATAAAATGTACCAAAAAAAGGTATCTGAATTGGAAACCGGATTTAGGCCTTGGGATTTCGGGGCCAGTTTGGATAAACTAGCGGCTTGTTGGAATCAAGTTAAGCTGCTCAATCAAACCAATTCGGTTGAACAAAAAAGGTATATACGTCTATGAGAGAGACAATAATGGAATACCATGTTGAAATATATGGACATGCGGGTGCTGGTAAGACGATTCTTCTTGCCGCCTTGCATAACATTTTTCCCCAACCTGATGGCCAAGTGGTTAAAATTTCTAAGGAGCTAGAAAGGCGATTTAGGCTATTAGCCCAACTTGAATTTCCGGGTAGGAGTGAACAGGGAAATTCTGAATCTTTCTTCTTGAATTGGCAGGCTGGGAGAAGACTGCCCCCTGTTCAACTGCAAATCACGGCTCATGCGGGTGAGGAACATACGCAGCATGACGATGCGACTCAAAAAATTAAAAAGGCATTTTTAGACAACGGAAACGACAAACTCCTTGTCGTCGTCGTGAATCCATTTTTGCATCATGTTGAGTTGGCATGGAAAGCTTTTCGCAATTTAGTGGCCGTTTTGCAGAAAACCCCCACTCCCGGGTTTTCTATAAAAGAGGCGTGTTACACCGCAGCTCAGGTTCTTTTTCATCTGTCAAGAGAACAATTTCATAAATACGGCCTGAACATGAAAGACACGTTGGCTCGTATTGAAGATGCGGTACTGACCTATGACTGTGATGCTTCCAGTTTGGAACAACGTTTTAAACTCACCTGTGTTTCTAATGATAACGCTAACGCAAAAGTTGACTTCGATGAAGAATTCAACGGAACTATTGCTCGTATCTTTAATGCACATGGAGGTGATCGGGGTCGCCTGATAACTTTGATGGATGGGCTGGATAACAGCATGTTGATTCTTTCCCATGCGGATTTCGCCAATAAATTGTCTTCTATTAGCGTAGATGATTTTGATGATGTCTTTAATCTGATATTTAACACGCCTAATTGTAATTATAGGCGACAGCTTTTAGCCGGCAATCTTTCGCTGGATATTCGCTCTCAAGGAGAGCAAGTCAATGTACGTCCGGTCAAACTCTTAGATAAATCTGCGCGACAGTTTTATCAAAACATCAAATCCTTTGCTTTTGAAGCTAAAACGGGAAAGTCATTGCCTGTTAAAGCTAACACAGGAAAATCACTGCCTGAGAGTGAAGTAGAACCGCCCACTAAACTTCACTGGGTTACGCCAGAGGATGATCCTTTAATAACGGTTACGGAAGCGCTTGTAACAGAAGCGAAACTAAACCGGGAGGAACTTTCTAAGTTAGTCACTGCTACCAAAGCACTTGTCACTGAAGTGGAATTAAACAGGAAGGAATTTTCGCTAGAAACTATTTCTGAGAGAATTTCTACTATCTCAATTAGTCTGGGGGTATTTCTCTTCTCCCTAACGATTATTATTATTGTGTTTTTGGCAGAAAAATAAATAGTTTATGTTCTAATGGCCTTACTTAAAACGATGTGTATCTGCTATCGTGCGTGCCATTAGTCTATGTTCCTAAAATTTTTTTTTAGGTACCTATATCTCAATTTGAAATGCTTAATGTACAACATCGATAGAAAAAGGCGTTGTACATTAAGTGATGGGTAGTACAGCGGATTGACGGATTTTACGGATTAAAACCACAACTGATTAGCTCAAAACAAATTAGCCGTATTGCTAATCTACCATTGTCGAATTGGTGGATTACTACGAAAAAATTATTTGGTTGAGATCACCCATATTGCAGGACTACCAAGTGATGGAGGGTAAAAATGTCTGATTTAATGGAATTGGTTCGGCAAGACGGCTTATTTGAAGGCACTTTTGCTCATGAAACTGGGGATCGCAACGAACCACTTCGTCACTGTGAAGGATTCTCTCAATTACCTGACGATGCTCAAAAACTGATTAGCCAAGTTCGTCGAGGTGAAAAAACCTCTGTATTGCTTTACCTTAAAAACGCTTTTCTGTTGTTTGAACACAAACAAGGAGGAGAACCTGATCCAACAAACAATAACAAAAGGGTGGGCTATCAACTTTATCGCTATTCCCTACAAAATTATCCGGGATTAAGTGAAACCCTATTAAGTGAAACCCTACGCCAACAAACATTGGCTGAGTCAGTCTCTGAAAATGTTCAAGAAGAATCATTTGAGAAAGCAGAAACACCAATATCGGCTAAGTTAGACGAAAAAGCCAAAACGCCGCACCAAATATTAACTGAATTAGGTGAAAACCGGCAAGCGCTGCGCCAAATATTAGCTAAGTTAGACGAAAGGCAATTTCTGTGCCAAATATTAGCAGATTATGATGAAAACAAGCAACAACAAACGCTTGACGAAGATAAACCAAGATTGACTGAACCTCTGCCAGAAAGCGAGCAATCTCCAGTTCCCGTTTTTTTTACCAAGCGTATGTTATGGTTCTTTATAGTTCTATTTAGCATTTCTTGGGCTGGTTTGGGTATGATTGGATACCAATTATATGAGATAAACCGTAAAATGAGTCATTCTGGCACTTCACGGGATAGTCAGGAAATTGATGGCAGCGGTGACGCAACCGTTGATGTTCCAGATCATAAAAGTGATATCTCTCAGACTTCGTTAGATCAAGTGAAGGCGACGAACAATCAGCTTGCAAAACCACCAGTGAGCGAATCAGAAGAGCCGGTAGCTGATGACGAAAACAAAGTACGTGAAGCAAAGGGGGAATTCGGAAAAGAGAAACTCAAAATCTTCCTCAGACTAGCAGATAAAATCATGCAAGACGATCCAATGGAGGTAGAGATTAACTTTGACCGCGTCGGCTGGTCCCAACGCTACAGGGAAAAATATTACCTTCTTTATGTAGTATAAAAGGCGAAAGCTATTTAAAGGCAAGTCAAAAAAAATTCAAAAAAACACTCCTTTTTCCAGTTGAATCAATAAAGTAGATTAACTCATCACGCCGTTTTTTCGTACAAGGTTCGCCTTGTACTCCTGATAAATCACGCCTTTTTTTCGTACAAGGTTCGCCTTGTACTCCTGATAAAGAGCAAAGTTTTTTGGTACAAGGTTCGCCTTGTACTCCTGATAACTCGCGCCGTGTTGGGAATGTTTTCCAGCGTTGCATAAGTTCACGTTCCTAGCCTGATGTTAGGAATGTGATATGGGTGCAGTTATTCTCGTCTATGAGCAAAATAAAGCCTTTATTTTCATATAGATGTATAACCGCCCATAAACTTTTTTTGCCAGCACGCCAGTGCGGGCTCGAAAAAGGACACAGTGAGTGCGTAAGGCAAGGACGAACACGACATCATAGGGCCGTGACTTTTTGCCCGTCCTGCGGGCGGGCCCGATAGATTCGTGGTACTCAATCCGCCCCATCCGGAAAGAAGCTGTACTAAACTCGCTGTACTAAACTCACTATACTAAAATAAGGATAACTCTAAAAAACATGAACCCAAACAAACGCTTAACCATCGTCGGCAAGTTCCGCCTCAACGATGACAAGCCTGAATATCGTTTTACCAACCGGAAAAGTCCTAACCCTGAGCAAGGGATTTTTCCACTCAATTCGGCGCAATTGTTTGACACAGTGCAACCGACGCTGTGCTTTGTGCCCGAAGACACCAAACAAATTGGTGATGCCGTTTTTAATGCCTATAAGATTTTGACACCGTTACAGGCACAACAACAAAATCGCCCGTTAGCGGCTATGCGGAGTTTAGCGGTAAAACCCGATAGCCCGTTCTTTAATATCCAAAGTGATCCCAGTGTGGCGCAATATCATGCGATCCAAAAAGAAGGCGGGCGTTTATTCGAGGCATTACTGACTGTTCTCAATCAGGTGGGCCGTTTTTATCAAGGCAAGTTTTCTAAAGCCCTGCTCAAACTGGCTAAAGAATATCTGCTGGATTATGCCAATCAGTCATTAGCCAGTAGCTCGAAAATTGATCAAGCCGCGTGGTATAACGTATTTCTGTCGCATCCCGATTTGACAACCACGATTCTGAAATACCTTACCGCCTATCCTGACGATGTTGTAAAAATACAACAGCAATTCAAGGCGGATTTGCAAAAGGCGACTCAAGACAAAGACAAGAAAGACAAGACACATTGGACTGATCATGGTGATAAATATCGTGAAGCCCTCTCACAAGCACTGGCAAAGTGCCGACTAGCCCTAGAGTCTGGTGACGAAACGCTGACAGAGATTGCTAACCAGCAAGGTGATATGGGATGGTTAGTCAATTATGCTGGCAGCGAATACGATATCAGTAACAGTTTTGAAGAAGCCGCCGCTGATTTTGCACCTTATTACCGACTGTTCCGTGAACATTCTGACAATTTACACCGCTTGTTACGCAGCGGCCCATTGCACTCATTCCTGTTTTGTTGGTTAGCGAGTAAATACCAAAAGCATACCGGCGGAAATCCGCAAGTCAACGCCAGCCAAATCATGTATCAAATCGGTGTTGAAGGGCAAGGCAAACAGCGAATTATCGCCGAAAGTCAGGCTGAATGGCAAAAAACCACGCAAATGATCAGAGACGCTATCAGTCTTGACAGACTTTCAAAAGAGCAGCGAAAGGATATTAAAAATCCTACCCTGTATGAAGCCGGTGGCGAGGCACTCGGCTCCAATTTGATTAAGGCCTTGGAAACCAGCGGGAATTTTACTCGCGAACAATTGGTGCAACGGTGTGAAGTCTTGTTTGTCGAAACTGCTTTGTTAATGGGTAGTACAATGGGGGATATTCTTAACCCATTCAATGACCGTTTTGATGACTACATGGTGTTATACCACGCCATCCTCCGGCAACAAAGCGGTAGCCCGGCGGATTTTAAACAAGCGATGCACAGCGCAACGCTGAAAGCGATTGAATCTCCGCAACTGGATGAAATCACCAACCAGATGTTCAAAGCTTTCGACGGTATCAAGGATTGTACCGCGCAACCGATTAAACAGGCATTCCTTAAAGTCATTACTGAAGACACCCAAGGCAAGTATTTCGATGCCTATTTAGAAAAACAAGACGACATTGATGCCACCAGTGTCAAATTACGCGATACTTATCGTATGCGACTGATGGATGTTGATGTCGGGAGCGATAATGCGTCGCAAATCGGGATTGCTGGGGTTGCCGCACTGCATCAAATCCCAGATATCAAGGACGAGTCAGAAGAGAGTCAGGCCAGACGGCAGGCTCAAATAAAAAGACTGGCATCTCAAATCAAGTCAGAACTGCCATTTCAAACCACGTTGCGTGAAGGGATTTCAAGTGGTGAGTATCAAATCCTGCGAGAAAACAGCGTGATTGGTGCCGCAACGGTGGACGATAAAACCCGTGAAAACACACTGGTTATGATGGCGGGAAATTTTGAGGCCAATGAAATAGACACGGTTAAAGAAGCCGAACAAATCATTGCCGTTTCAAACGCTAATGATTCACAACGGTTTAGTTGGAAACGCACCGATTATGCTGCGGTAGGCAAAGCACTGAATTCTCCCGCAGAAAATGGTGTTGTCACTTTTGAAGATATCAAATTGCATTCTTTTGAAGGCGAAATCCCCATTACTGGTAATTATAAACTGCAAGTTGACGGAGACACAGTAGGTGAAATCACCCTCACCACGGAACCGCAAAAGAACACCGTGCCGACGATAGCGGGTACACTGAATACCAATGATTTGGACGTGATTGCGTCGGCTGAAAAACTCACTCTGAAAAAGGGTGAACAAAGCTTTGACTGGCAAGCCAAAGAGCGCAAAGACTTACTCCCCATTGTGCGCGATTATCGTGGTTTAAAGCCAAAAAACGTGGCAGGATATGAGTTATGGCAGCAACTAGCAGAAGATGAGCAACAATTCGATCACTTGGTGGGCAAAAGCCTGCAAGATCAAGATGATCTGATGATGCGTTTGCACACCTTAGTATTGGGCGAATATATGCTGGCTGCTCCAAAAGGTACGGTTGCACTAGACACGGCCGACTTATCCAAAATGTCGGGCCTGCTATTTGACATGGTGCGGCGGATTGGCAATCCCAAAGTTAAAGAATTGTTTGCAAACCAACCGTCATCAGAATTATTGGATGATCCCAAAGTGGGTTTAAAAACCATCAATTTGAGTCAATACTATCCGGTGTCCAAAGCGAATGATTTGAATACCGTGCTTCAATATCATTATGATGTCTGTGGGGATTTATTGTCTCTGCGGGATTACGTGCGCGAGATTGATGAATTGCGCCGTGTTTTTGATGTGTTGCGTCACGACAACAGTATTGAAATAAGGATTATTAATCAAACACTTGAAGAACATGTTAATTGTACCCAAAGCAATAACGAACTGTTGTTGTGCAACGACGATGAAATGGATCATCAGGCCTTATTTGTCTATTTAACTGCACAAAGCGATGCGCAAAACGGACTGGCAAGTCTCAAAGCCCTGTTGCCCGGTGACATTGGCGTATTAAGCCAAGCTGGTTGGCATACCCAATTACCCCTGTTTATCACCAGCAACCAAAACGTCAAATCGGATGCGTTCCCGGTGATTTCCCGTCAATCCATTGCGTTGCCAGATTTTTCCAAATTGAAGGTGGGTTTTCAAGGTGTGCCGCTGCTTGAACTGTGTCTCAGCCTGATGACGACAATCGATTTGGGACAGTTTGGCGAGTTTCCTAGAAAGATTCACAGTGACTTTGTGAAATTGAGTAAAGAAGTCGGAGCGGCTGGGATTCCCGAAAAGGGGCAAGCCATCAACGACTACCTAAAAACCCTGTGGTTCACACATCCCACGTTGCGGAGTCAGCTGATTTTCTTGAAATGGTTTAATCTGGGCTTGCAAGCCAAAAAACAAGGCAATGTCGCGGCACTGGGAACCGGGTTTGGTTCTTTTCTGAACAACTTATTTATGGGTAAATACTGGCAAACAGCTTTTGCTAAGTTAGAAAAGCTTGATAACCCTAGGCAGTTTTTGACTGATTTTCAAGTTGATATGATGCCTCTACTGGGAACCAAGCAACAAAAACCGGGCGAAGTCGGCGGCATTTTTCCCGACATCACCGATGCTTTCGGTTTTGAAGTTGATAAACAAGGACATCAAGAGAGATGGCGACTTGAAGGAATCAATTGGAAAAACTGGTATCTGAACCAAATATAGAAACCTTGAAGGTTTTAAATTGAAATATAGAAACCTTCAAGGTTTTGGAAACCTTGAAGGTTTTAAATTGAACCAAATATAGAAACCTTCAAGGTTTTGGAAACCTTGAAGGTTTTAAATTGAACCTTTGTCTTTTTTTATGTTGGAGTTTAACTATGATTTATACACTCAAAAACGCGACTGATAAAGTGACTGTGACACCTCGCCTAAAAGGTTTTTGGCTTTATGTGGGTTTTACGGTTGATCCGACGACGGGTTGGGTAACAGCAGGCCCCGGGCATGCGGCCTTTGATTACTCGGAAAATTCCAATATGTTCAAAAACCGGCTGCCGGTTGCTATTCCTTTTGATGGCCAGGTGAGAAGTTATGATATCACCGATAACACCAATACGTTCCAACTCTTTCATGCCAAAGCGGTGAGAAGCTACAAAGCTGAATATGCCAATGAAGTGAGACAGATACATCTGCTGACGTTTGATAGCATGCAAAACCGCTCCACTTGGTTTGCTGATAGCGGATTTGCGCCGGCTTTCGAGGCCCCGACGACAGATGCAGATGGAAACCCTTTTCTGCAAAGAACACTCTCCTACAAAAGCGTCGACAAACGGTATGTTTTTTCGGCCCATACGGAAGAAGATAATAACGGCATTTCCACCGTTATGTTGACGTTACCTTTTTTAAAGGCATCGGTCTTTAGCCATATTCTTCAAGTGGCTTTGGATCCGAATGTGCCCCCAACGGAAGCCATCGTCACACCAGAAATGATGCCAACCTTGTCAGTGACCACCGGCATGGATAAAGCATGGTCTTACTTTGACGGCGGCACTCTACCCTGGAAGGGGGCTGTCAATGGATTTGTGATGGTGTGTCAAGGCGCGTTTAAGGCGATGGAACTCAACAACCTGTATGCCAAGGATTGGCAACAAAATGGTGGCGCGTTTTCTCCCAACAATCAAACCATCCTACAAGAACTGGTAAGAATAACCCATAACAGTACCCGTTTCACACGCACGAGCGAAACCGTTGATATAACGAATGATAATGCGATTCATCCGGGCAGCGGGGATGGGCCGGTGGAAATCTTATATCTTGGCAGCCTGAACTCAAGAGCTAAAGTGGAACCTTTGTTATAAGCTTCGGAGTCCAAGCTTTAGCTTGGAACTGCCAAACTAAAGTTTGGACTCCTACAAAATACATCTAATACCATGATAGCTAAACAGGATTGTTTGCGGGATATGTTTTGGGATGTTGATAGTGCTTTGCTTGATAAAAACAAAGATCAGCAATTTATTATTGAAAGAGTTTTGAAATATGGCCGGCCCGAAACAATCCATTGGCTCAAAGCAAACTACAGTGATAAAGAAATCATCGCTGTGGTAAAGTCTTCTAAAGTCATTGATAGAAAAACGGCTAATTATTGGGCCATTCATTATCACATTCCAACAGAAGAGGTGCTATGTTTGAACAGACCATTTCTACAGAAATGCTTTTATTGATGCAAAAACTGTCATCTATTGATGAGATAAAAAATCACTTTTACTTGGCAGGTGGAACAGCGTTAGCTTTGCAGTATGGTCATAGAAAAAGCGAGGATTTGGATTTTTTTACTCAGACAATTTTTGATGTGGAAAAACTTTCTCAACTCATTTTATCGCTTGACGGAACGATGATTAGTGAAGAAAAAGGCACTTTACATGTGATGGTCAATCATGTCAAATTGTCGTTTCTCCACTACCCTTATCCGGTTCTTCAGCCTTTTAAACAGTTTGTCGGTTTGCAAATAGCCAGTCTTGAAGATATCGCTTGCATGAAAGCGGTGGCGATTTCTCAAAGAGGTGAGAAGAAAGATTTCTACGATATGTATGAAATATTGAAGCATATCAAGCCACTACATCTCAAACAGTTATTCTTGACAAAATATTCACAACAGAAGATCAACTGTTATCATATTTTGAAATCCTTCTTCTACTTTGAAGATGCGGAAAAATTACCCGAGCCAGTCATACTGGATGGTACCGCCTGGACGGAGGTTAAGGCATTTTTTGTCAAAAAGGAGTCTATTTTGACAGAGGAACTTTGCTAGGTTTTTTCTAAACTTATGATTTTAATGAACTCAAGGGTAGACTGTTGATTTTAAAAATATTGACGGTTAAAACGTGTGCCCTATTTACCGGAGTCCAAGCTTTAGCTTGGAACTGCCAAACTAAAGTTTGGACTCCATAAATTATATGAATATTACCTTAAACGACAATTCTTACCCGGTTTATAAACCCCAATTGATATTGGAAACCGATTCATGCCCAAAGCTTGAACTGCTTTTTGGGCATGGAGAATACCCGTCGGTGGCGCAACAGATTGAATTCACCAGTTCTAATATAGAAGCGTGTTTGTTGTGGGAAGCCGGTGAATTAGATTTACAAGTGGTTGGTTTTAAAGACAATCACTTAACTGACAACGACTACCCGTTAGTGATAACTTGCCTCGTGTTGCCAAAAATTTTACAAACTTGGTTTAACGGCGGCAAAGAGCGGAACAAGCCATTGATTTATCAAAAAAATGAAGTCACCGCCCCGGAAACTGGCGCGGGATTTGTTACGCGGCTATTGGGTGATAAAGTCATTCTCCGGGAGGAGGAAAAAAGTCTCTTTGAGCAGCTATTCCCCCCAAATGGTTTTGCCACTTTTGTGCAAGCACCCAAGCAGGATAATTTCAGTTTTATGTGTCAACTGATTGATTTTATTCGTAGTCGAGAACCCAGCATTAAGGGCTGGGCGGCCTTTCAATCCGACGATAAACCCTTGCGATTGGTCAGCCTAAGTAGTAGCAGCCCGCTGGTATTGGATAAGCAATGGATGCCGCGGGGACAATTTCCGACGAATCGTTATGCTGGCAAAACATGGGCACAAAGGGATTTTGAAGTAGTCCGCCGGTTTCCCACGTCAAATCCATTGGCATTACTACCGGAATTAGTCAGTAAAGGCCAACAAAAACCCGATGAAATTAAAGGGGGTGATCTGAACGAAACTGATAAAAATCAACTGGTTCTGATACCGGGGGCAGTCAAGTTTCAGGGCAAGGAATACTTTTGTCGTGCTGTGACTTATCAATTTGCGGAAAAACCGGAACAAGAGCAGGATATATTAGCCACTTTAACCTTAACCGATGTCCACACGCCACCACACGTTTCTCCCGTCGCGTGGCAGCTAGTGAACTGTCGTTTTCAAGCGTGGGAAAAAAACGCTGATGAGCCGAAATATATCAAATTGAAATTAGAAAATGGCGCGGTGGCGAACAGTGAAGGCGAGGCAGATACGACAAAACTGCTTTATGCACAAATCTTATCACCAACAACGCCCAAGAAAGATTATCACGGTTTTTATGTCAAATACCAAAAAGACGATAGTATGCGTTGTTTATTGATACCGGGCAGCTTACCCACTGTGCTTGGCAGCGTACAATTCTACAATAAGGCATTTGAAGACCAAGCCAATTTGGTTATTCACGCGGAACATATCGCGATGAGTGGCAATCAAGTGACGATAGAGGCGGAGGATCAGGTGAGTATTAAAGGCAAGAAGGTGGTGAAGATGGGGAATAAGGTTGAAGTCGATTCGGATTAACAGGAGTACAAGGCGAACCTTGTACTCTCAGGAGTACAAGGCGAACCTTGTACTAAAAAACTTGATTCTCTCAGGAGTACAAGGCGAACCTTGTACGAAAAGCGTGATTTATCAGGAGTACAAGGCGAACCTTGTACGAAAAAACGGCGTGCATGAAATCCGATTTTGGGGAAAAATCGGATTTCTAACAAAATTGGTAGGAACAATCCGTTGTCGTTGCCCTTTAGTAAAATTGATAGCATTCGTTCCAGGTTGCTTTGTACGAGCGTGATTGGAACAGTGAAAGGTTGCTTTGCACGAGTGCGGGTGACAGCACTACACTATTATCCTTAATATTCAATTAATTATCAAAACTGATGGTGGTAAAAACTACAAGGATTGTATATAAAAAAGGCGTTATTAACTGATGTTACGCACATTGCTTCGACGATGTCACAGTTTGTGCAATAAAGCGGAAAGTTCCATACCATGATGATGTTTGGTGAAAGGGCTTTCGCTGTAGATTTCCCCTACAATATATAATTAAATGTAGGGGCAATCCTTTATGGTTGCCCTTCTGGACTCATTTTGAAGCATTGTGCGTCATAAGAGTTTTTAAATGAAATGCGAAGGTCATTATTTTCTATTCGCGATTTAAGATTATTCCTGGCCGTTAAATATGCGAAGGCTGTTTGCTATTCGCGATTTGAGATTATTGCTGGCCGTTAAATGAAATGCGAAGGCAGTTTGCTATTCGCGATTTGAGATTGTTACTGCCCTTAAATGAAAGGGGCAACCGCGAGTTTATGGTTGCCCCGATTGACTCTCGATAGAGCGTTGTGCGTAACATGAGTTATTAAAACGGATTGACTTTAAGGCAAGCTATCGGTAATAATTGCTAATAAACAGGAGGGGGTAATCGAGTGATGAGTGCTTTTGTTTCTGGTGATTTGGGTGAAGTACGTAAAAAATTAAGAGCCGCAAAAGGCGGTGATTTGTCAACCATTGGTGAAATAGAAGCCGCTAAAGCACATAAACATGCAGGAATCAATGTTCATTTTCGTAAAGCGGCTGGAGATATTGGAATAGCCAACACGAGAACATCAGATTTTTGGGTTGGTGGACTATGTGGCAGTGGAACAGGCGGTAAAATGGTAGAAGTTTTTACGCCACAAACAGATAGTGTAAGAAGAATTGTTGGTACTTTAGCTTCTAAACTTCCGCAAGCTGATAGGTTTGTTTTGGTATTAAGTTATACTCATCTTGATATTCAAGACGTAGCCCAAATTTTACCAAGAATTAATCATGTGCCGGGTATTCCTCGTATCGCACAAGAAATTACCGTGGTAAAAAATGAACGGATAATCGGACGTTTAGAATGGGGTACCATTGGAATTATGGGAGACTAAACATGAGTTCTATTACTTGTAAATGTGGACATTCTTTTTCAGATGGGCAAATTCCTAGCCCCTATAAGCAATTTATCATCAGCGATCAGCAAGTTGATGGATTAGTTGAGCAATTGCTCTCGATTTTGAAAACGGCTTCAGACAATCTGGGAGACACTCTTTATTACACCATTTGTAATACTGGTGCGACTGTTTATACCTGCCAGAAATGTGGACGACTGATTGTTTTCAATGATAAGGCTTCTGAAAAAGCTGATATTGAGTACGTGTTGTCCAACTAACTTTTTAGTTGCTTCTAAAAGCCGCTACAAGGATTGTATACAAGGATTTTTAAGAATGGATTGACTGCCTGAGCAATCTCTTGGTAGTGATTAATAAATTCGGCGTTAACTACAAGGATTGT
>QNER01000057.1 GCA_003646175.1 Candidatus Parabeggiatoa sp. nov. 1 | reverse complement strand
GCGATACATTATGTCACGCCCGCCGCCCGCTTAATATCATTATGCACATAATCCCAGGGCGTTGCCCTGGGCTGGTATGTTATCCCCTTTCAGGGGAGCACCTAATTGATGACACGCCCTAAGCTTAAATGTTGAATGGTGGGCAAGAAAAAGTCCTTACCCACCCTACAATTTTCAGGTATTTTGTGCCCACCAACTTCTTTACAAAGCCCACCTTAAGCTTAAATGTTAAATGGTGGGCAAGAAAAAGCCCTTACCCACCCTACATTATTATTCATTTATAATGTTATAAAACTTATGCTTCAGTACTTATCATATTAACAATTCTGATTAGAACTAAAAAATTGACGTGTGGTGGTGTATAATTATTAATCGCTTTAAGTATGGCTTGTGCTGATAAGCGATACTGAGAGTACAACTTCTTTCCGGATTGATCGGATTTTTTGAATTTCCTACAAACTGATGGGAATAGTATGCATTTGAACACCATCACTATACGGATGCTATCCCTTGGGGGATAGTATCCGTTTGAACAAAATGTGTTATCGTTAAAAAAAACGTAACTACTCAGCCCTGAAAGGGCGCTTTATTAAAGCCCAGGGCAGCGCCCTGGGAACCCATTTTAATACAGCCCTGAAAGGGCGCTTTATTAAAGCCCAGGGCAGCGCCCTGGGAACTTAGTTTAGTGGATGAATTTTCTATGCTGAAAATCAGAACAAAAATTGCCAACTCTTTGATTGAAGCGGTAATAGGCGCAGCTATGGCTTCGGGCCGATTAACGATTAAACAATTACGCTATGATTATTACGTTGCCAGTTACAATCCCAATTTAGCAAAGAGACAGGCTTTTAAAATACTTGCAAAGGGAGAACTATATCCATCAAAAAAACAATACTTTATTATAGAGCCTACCCATTTTCTGGTGAATCAAGCCAAACAAGATGAGTTTGAACTGATATTTTATTATCAATTACCGAAAGAAGAGGTTAAGACATTTCCTATTACCGAACAAGAAAAAAATGTCTTAGATGATGAATCTCTTATGGCTGTCAACCTGCCATTTCCATTGGTACTCTATTCTCCGCAATCAAAGGCATTGTTGGCAGAATATTATGTTGACTTTGAAGGGGTTTTACGTTTGACGGTTAAAGATGTAGAATCTAAAAAATATGCAATGCTGAAAAATATTGATACCGACGAGCAGATTCAAGTGGTCAAAAATCTCAGGATTGTTGAATTATATTAGGATGGTAAGTTTCTTTAAGGAGTCATAAAAATGTTTACCAATTGGGCGAAGAAAATATTTAGCCGGTTAAGCTTCTTGTTAAAAAAGTTCCTTTTGAGTAACAAATACTTTTTCACGCATGGAAAGCGTAAGCGGTTAGGTAAAATGTTGGATGATCTGTTGAGAAGTGAAAATGCTTCTGTCAGGCAAATTGCGGCCTTAAAACTGGGTCAGAAAAAATTTAGCGGCTGTGAGCCTGCTATTTTGGGTTTATTAGAATGTGTTGCCGGCATTGATGAATTTAATTGGGGGGAAATTAAAGAGAAATATAATGATACAAATAGAATTGAGCCAGGACTGCTCAATATTATTTCCGCTAAAGCACATGAAAACAACGAGTTAGTGAGGAAACCAGCACTTCATTCATTAGCTGCCATTTCTTCTAATGCGTTTAATTTTCATACGGCTAAAATACTGGGTTTTTTTATCAAAAATGACTTTACTGTTGAAGCAACCTGTAACTCCCTAAAAACGCTTAAAATTGCAGAAAGTTTTATCTTAACTGTCCTAAAAGATTATATTTTATGGGCAGCCGAGAAAAATAATAACCACAGGGTGGCTTCAATGACAGCTGCAATTTTAGCCCTTCAACAACTCGCTTGCGACAACAAACCACAAAGCATTAAATTGCTTGAAGGACTGGTTGATTATTTTCAGAATATCGTCACAAGAATCGGGATAAAGCGTTTAAAAAAACCGAAGAGCAATGTGATTATTGCGTATAACAAATCGACCAATAAATATAAACTGTTCTATCCAACCGAACTCCATAATTGGTTTATTTTCTGTTTACGTGGGGTAGTCAACAACATAGACGAATTTGAATATTCAGATTATGTCAAAAAATTAAAGCGCTATCTTGTCCCTAAAAGAAATAGAAAATATTACTATCACGAGAGTCCTCTTGTCCGAAAAGCGATTGTGGAATTGATTGGACAGATAGGGGCAAAAAATGATATCAGATATCTGCGTCATTTCACTAACATCCATCATGAAGAGGATGACGACGTTATCAAAGCGGCTATCAAAGCCATTGAGATACTAGAAACACGTCCCGACGCTCATATCACCCCACGAGATGTGACTATCAAACCATTTTCTCAAGAGAGTTCAGCCAAAACTCCGGTTGGCAGTGGGACAAAAAATTTCATCCGGCGTAAGATGCGTCGTTTGATAGGGTGGATTAAGCGTAAGTAACTCATGTTACGTACAACGCTTCTTTCGAGAGTCAATCGGGGCAACCATATTCGAGGCTAAAGTTTTTGCTCGCAAAAACTTTAGCCTCGAAAGGATTGCCCCTACATATCGTTATATACCTACCTGAAAATAGTTGGCTCAGGAGTCCAAACTTTAGTTTGGCCAGTTCCAAGATAAATCTTGGACTCCTGTGAGCCTTTACTTCATCAACGCCGCTAAACGTTCAGTTGTTGGTTGTTCAACAACGCCTTTTTCCGTCACAATCACATCCACTAACGTAGCCGGTGTCACATCAAATGACGGATTCCATGCTTTTGCCCCACTTGGCGCGATGGATTGTCCGCCTATCGTCAAGACTTCGTCTATGGCGCGTTCTTCAATCACAATTTGGCTACCATCGGTGAGATTCATATCGACGGTGGAAGTGGGCGCGGCAACCATAAATTTAATACCATGTTGGCGTGCTAACACCGCCAAACTGTATGTGCCTATTTTATTAGCAACATCGCCATTCGCCGTAATCCGATCCGAGCCCACAATAATCCAGTCCACCCGTTTTTGTTGCATCAAAGCGGCAGCAGCGCTATCGGCTAATAGCGTCACTGGAATATTATCTTGTAACAATTCCCAAGCAGTTAAACGTGCGCCTTGCAACCAAGGGCGGGTTTCATCGGCATAAACTTGGCTAATTTTCCCTGCCGCATAGGCACTGCGAATCACACCCAAAGCGGTGCCATAGCCACCGGTTGCCAACGCACCGGCATTGCAATGCGTCAAAACGCGACAGTTCGACGGTAATAACGCAGCCCCTAAATCCCCCATTCGGCGATTGGCATCGATATCTTCTTGTTGAATGCGCTTTGCTTCTTCCAGCAACATCTCTATCGGATTTTTAGCAGCTTTTGCAAAACAGGCTCTCATACGTTCCAAAGCCCATATTAAATTAACAGCAGTAGGCCGCGCCTGTGCCAACAGCTGCAAATCCGTTTCGATAAGGGTTTGCCAATTGTTGGGTGCAGCTTTGTAGGCCGCTTTAGCAGCTAACACAACACCATAAGCGGCGGTAATACCGATAGCGGGTGCGCCACGCACAACCATATCTGTAATCGCCTGTGCAACATCGGCTACGGTTTCTAATATTATTACTGTCTGTTGTTGTGGCAACTTGCGTTGATCTAATAAATATAATTGATTATCCTGCCAAGTCACCGCGCGTAGGGTGTTATATTGATAAGCCATAATCTAAATCCTTACTTTAATAAACGATAAATGGGCAGCCTTCAAAAGTATTAACTATAATTAGGAATGAAGGGTAATGGTTCGAGGCTAATGGGTTCTACGCAAGCGTGGATTGGGTTCAGCCAGGTAGTTACACTGGCTATATTAATTTCGCACCTTCGGTGCTTTAAAACAGAGCCCCAACGGTAATGGCACGCATCTTTTTAAGAGAATACTTACGGGTGCCAAGAAATATATATTCACATCTATAGTACACTAATTTAAATTTAAGAATAAAAATATAACGCACCGACTCATTCGCCATTTGCGAAAATAATATATATATATATTGACTACCCTATTTACTCAGGAAAATAAAATGATTCGTAGTATGACAGCATTTGCACGATTCGATGTGCAAGAAACGTGGGGACAATTGTGTTGGGAATTACGTTCAGTCAACCATCGTTATTTGGATGTTTCTATTCGTCTGCCAGAAGATTTTCGTAGCCACGAAATCACAATACGTGAACGTGTTATTGAACACCTCAAGCGTGGTAAAGTAGATTGTACTTTATATTTTCAAGCCAACAAGAACGGTAGTGCTGGGTGGCATATCAATCAAGCGTTAGTCCAACAATTATGGGAAGCGGTGCAACAAATTCAGGCGGTAACTGGTAATCTCGCGCCACCCAATCCAATAGAGATTTTACGCTGGCAAGGCGTGTTAGAGGCTGACACGGTGGATATGGAAAAAATTGGGGAAGCGGTGCTACAGCATTTTGATACCGCTTTAGCACAACTGGTGACACATCGAGAACGTGAAGGGGTACAATTAGCGGCTTTGATTGAACAACGTTGTGATGGCATAGCTGCTGAAGTCGAGCCAATTCGTGCTGATTTGCCAATCATTTTGCAGGCACAACGGGAACGATTGCAAACCCGTTTAGCAGAATTAGTCGAACTCAATAGCGAGCGGCTAGAACAAGAAATGCTGATATTCGCCCAAAAAATGGATGTGGCTGAAGAATTGGATCGTTTGGATACCCATTTGACAGAAATCCGGCAAACACTCACGCAAGATCAAGCGATTGGTAGACGCTTGGATTTTCTGGTGCAGGAGTTACACCGTGAAGCCAACACGCTGGGGGCAAAATCCAATCATATTAACACGACTCGTCACGCCGTTGAGATAAAAGTGTTAATTGAGCAAATGCGTGAACAGACGCAAAACATTGAATAAGGAGAAATTGTGAGCAAGGGCACGTTATTTACGATTGCCGCGCCGTCGGGTGCCGGTAAAACCACGTTGGTTAAAGCGTTAGTGGAAAGTACCGACAATCTTAAAGTCTCGGTATCGCATACAACACGTCAACCTCGCCGGGGGGAAGAAAACGGGGTAAATTATAATTTCATCACTGAAGATGAATTTATGCAGATGTTGAAGGGCAACTTATTTTTGGAACATGCCCAGGTTTTTGAGCATTACTATGGCACATCACAACAATGGCTGACGGAACAATTAGACACGGGTGTTGATGTTATTTTGGAAATAGATTGGCAAGGCGCACAGCAAGTTTGTCGCTTAAAACCAGATACCGTCAGCATTTTTATTTTACCCCCCTCGCGAGCTGCGTTAGAAAAACGTCTGCGTCAGCGAGGTAAAGACAGTGAAGATGTGATTGCTAAACGTTTGCGCGGTGCTGCCTTAGAAATAAGTCATTCTGTTGAATTTGATTATTTGGTGGTTAATGATAATTTTAATAAGGCGCTGAACGATTTGCAAGCCATTGTCTATAGTCAGCGTTTGACACAACGGGTTCATGCGCCCAAACTGGAGGGGATGTTGACAGATTTAACTGTGACGGATACGACATTTACTGAACCATAAAGATTTTGTGATGCTATCGCTTTTTTTTGCGATAGTATCACTAAAACAATAGCACGGGTTGAACAGCAAAAGTGATACTATCGCCAAAAAAGCGATAGCATCACGACTTTCGGTTTGAGTGATACTATCGCCAAAAAAGCGATAGCATCACGACTTTCGGTTTGAGTGATACTATCGCCAAAAAAGCGATAGCATCACGATTTTCGGTTTGAGTGATACTATCGCCAAAAAAGCGATAGCATCACGACTTGAACACTTAAAGTTTATTTTATTCGCTATTCGCTATTTGCATTCATGCAAGAATCCATTTCTTGTTAGACGGTTTATCTTACCGAGTAGTTCAACAGAAAAATAGTACATGAATCATTCCACCGTGATTTCAAATCATCCATTTTTGTTCAACCGTTTGGTCAATCAGTACATTATCGCGTTTAGTATTATTGCGTTGCTGATTATTGCCGGGCATTTCCTGATTCAGTGGGCACTGTTTCAACAATCCAACCATGCTCGCATCATCAAGATTGCCGGACAACAACGGATGCTCAGTGAAAATCTGAGCAAAACAGCCCTTCTTATTCAGTTGACCACTCACGCTCAAAGGCCGCTTGAGCAAGTGGATAACTTTAGTAACCTACTGAAGTTATGGGAACATTCTCATCAAGGGCTACAATTTGGTAACGCCGATATAGGGTTGCCGGGTCAAAATAGCGCGACCGTTACACGCCAGTTTGCTGATTTGCAACCGCACTATCAAGCGATGAAAGTAGCTGCGAAAAATTTGTTGACTGCCACTCGGAAAACCGCCGTTGATTTGGACAAATCGGGGGATATATCAGGGCTCGTTAAACAAATTGTTGCTGAACAAATGGCCTTTGTACAGCAAATGGATGTCATTGTGTCTCAATATGAAACCGAGGCAACAGCCCACCTCAACCAAGTAAAATGGCTGAATGCCATTATTGTCATTGTCACCCTCATGGTTTTACTACTGACAGGCCGTTATATCTTTCGGCCCGCAGTGCGGCAACTTCAGCAAAAATTGCAAGAAATCATTAGAAATCTCATGCTAGATGCTGCTTTGGACAATACCTCCTCGGTTATCTCTATTAAAGATCTTCAAGGACGCTATATTTTCATCAATCGACCGTTTGAAAAACTGTTACACACCACAAAAGCGAAAATCCTTAATAAGAACGATTACGAGATTTTCCAAGCAAAAACAGCCGAGCACATTCAAGCTAACGATCTCAAAGCATTGAAAGCTAAAGCCGCTATTGAATTTGAAGAAGAAATTTCCCTAGATGAGGGTTTACACAGCTACATTGCAGTTAAGTTTCCGCTATATGACACCGCTGGAAATATCTATGCGCTCTGCGGTATTTATACTGAAATAACTCAACGTAAACAAGCAGAATACGCTTTGCAGGAAAGCGAAGCGATGCTGCGTGCCTTGTTAAATGCTATTCCAGAAACGGCAGTGCTTATAGACAGCAATGGAATTATCTTGAGTGCTAACGAAACCACTGTCCAACGATTGAATACGACGCTGGTTCAATTTGTAGGTACTTCGATTTACGATTGGTTCCCACCTGAACTTGCTACAAATATAAAGGAACAACTAGACAAGGTTGTTCGTACCGCACAGCCCATCCGTTTTGAAGACAACCGTGAGGATAGGTATTTTCACACTTTTATTTGTCCAGTTGCTAATCAGGGGGAAACCATCACCAAAGTCGCTGTTGTTGCGATTGATATTACTGAGTATAAACAGACACAACTAGCACTCAGCAAACTTAATGAAGAGTTAGAAAAGCGAGTCTTTCAACGAACTCACCAATTGGAAGCCGCTAATCAATATCTGACAACAGAGATTGTCTCACGTCAACAAACAGAAATGGCCCTGAAAGCCAGTGAAGAACGCTATCGGCGTATTGTGGATACTGCCCAAGAAGGCATTTGGGTCATAAACGCTGAAGCTAAAACCAGTTTTGTCAATCAACGTATGACTGACATGTTGGGCTATAGCATTGAAGAAATGCAGGGCCGCCCAATGTATGATTTCATGGATGAAGCGGCTAGTCTTGAAGCCGAGCGAAATTTTGATTGGCACAAACAGGGAATAGGGGAACGGCATGATTTTCGGTTTCGGCGCAAAGATTGTTCAGAATTGTGGGCCATTATCAGTACTGCTCCCCTGTTTGATGAGCATGGTGAATTTATGGGCGCGCTAGGCATGATTACTGACATCAGCGAACGTAAGCAAATGGAGGAACAACTACGGCGTTCCGAAGAACTACACCAAGTTATTTTGAGCAACATTTCAGATGCGATCTTCATCACGGATGACGACGGAAACTTCACTTATATTTGTCCAAATATTAAGAACTTTGTCGGTTTTTCCATAGCGGAAATGCAAGCCTTCGGCAACATATCAAGATTGCTACAAGATAATTGTATCTGGCTTGATGAATTAAAGCGGTTGGGAGAGATCCAAAACGCCGAATGTGAAATGATAGATAAGTCGGAACAAACCTTGTCATTACTCGTTAATGTCAAGCGCGTGTTCATCAAGGAAGGTACAGTCCTATACAGTTGTCGTGATATTACCACACGCAAATTGGCTGAGCAAAATTTTCGACAGTTATTGGAAAATGCGCCAGATGCCATGGTGATTGTCAATCAACAAGGCACCATTATCCTCATCAACACTCAGACTGAAAAACTCTTTGGTTCTACGCGGGCATATTTACTCGGCAAGCCAGTGGAAATCCTGATACCAGAACGCTATAGACGCCAGCATCGCCATCACTGGAAAACTTATTTTAGTGATCCTAGCCCACTGCCTATGGGGTTTGGTATAGAACTTTACGCTTTGCACCAAGATGGTAGCGGGTTTCCAGTGGAAATCAGTCTTAGCCCCATTGAAACCAAAGAAGGTATTCTGGTTTCAACTACAATTCGCGACATCACTGAGCGTAAGCAAGCTGAAGAAACACTGCGGAATATCGTCGAAGGTGTTTCAGCCACAACTGGTAGCAATTTTCTCGAAAGGTTGGTTGAACATCTCGCTAAGATATTGCAAGTGAAATACGCTTTTATCGGTCAATCGTTGACAGATGATCCCAAAATATTGACCACCCTCTTTATCGTTGCTGACAACCAATTAATTGACAATTTTGAATATGATTTACGCAACACGCCTTGCGAGAATGTCATCACCGGTGATATTCCCTGTGGTTCTTATTCCCAAGGTATTCAACAACACTTTACCAATCCTTTATTGATCCAGATGGGGGTTGAAAGTTGTGTTGGCGTACCACTTTTCGATACTCATGGCAAGGTAATGGGTTTGATAGCGATTATGGATGATAAGCCGCTTCGTTCTCAAAAACGGATAGAATCAATGTTACTGATTTTTGCAGCGCGCGCTTCTGCGGAATTGGAGCGGGTACACGCTGAAAAAGCGTTACAACAAGAACGTGCCTCACTGGCTCAGCGCGTTGAAGAACGCACGGCAGAGTTAATGAGAGCCAATATGGAACTCGCTCGCGCTGCTCGCCTTAAGGACGAATTTATCGCTAGCATGAGTCACGAATTACGCACGCCACTGAATGCGATTTTGGGGATGGCGGAAGTGCTGCAAGAGGGTTCTTATGGTTCGGTTAATGAGTCACAAATAAGATCTCTGCACACCATTGAGGAAAGCGGTCGCCATTTGCTGTCTCTTATTAATGATATTCTTGAACTGGCTAAAATTGAAGCGGGTAAAGTCCAGTTAGAAATGAATCTGGTTTCAGCCGAACAAATTGCCAATACCTGTCTGCGCTTCATTAAAAAATTGGCGTTTAAAAAACGCTTCAAAATATCGACAAGTTTCGACATTGCGGTAACGACTGTTCAAGCCGATGACCGTTGTCTAAAGCAAATTCTGCTTAATTTGTTGAGTAATGCCGTCAAATTTACGCCAGAAAATGGCGCAATAAACTTAGAAATTAGCGGTGATGCCGAACATGGTGTGGTTAACTTTATCGTCTCGGATACTGGGATAGGAATAGCTGAAACCGACTTAGAATATCTATTCAAGCCCTTTGTGCAAATAAATGGCGGACTTAATAGAACGCATGAAGGTACAGGATTAGGTTTATCCTTGGTTTATCGTTTGGCAGAAATGCACGGTGGCTGCGTTTCTGTCAAAAGTGAGGTAGGCAAAGGTAGCAGCTTCACCGTGTCATTACCTTGGCAACCCATGATGGATAAACTACAGTATGACGATAACCAGCATAATACTGACAGTCAACCGGAATTGGTGGTAGCCAAATTACACACATCGGCGGTTATTTTGTTAGTGGATGATAATCCAACCATCATCGAAACAGTGTCTGACTACCTCAAAGTCAAGGGTTACCGAGTCATTATTGCCTATAATGGGGTACAAGCGATTGAACAAGTGATAACAGCACACCCAGACATCATTCTTATGGATATTCAAATGCAGATTATGGATGGATTAGAAGCAACACGTCGGATTCGGGCCAATGCGGAAATAGCTGCTATTCCAATTATTGCATTGACTGCCTTAGCGATGCCCGGAGATAAGGAACGTTGTTTGGAAGCGGGGACAAATGATTATTTGAGTAAACCTGTCAGTTTCAAAGACTTGATAGCGGCCATTGAAAGGTTGTTGTAATTGACAATGGTTTTAGCACTTTTTAACTGGCTGTTTTATATAGTCGCTCAGAAAAGGTTTAAGTCAAACCTTCGAGGTTGGACTGAATTCTAAGGTTTTTACCTCGCCCTCATGGAGGAGCTTAAGGTGGGCAAAAACAAACTTGCCGGTCCCCTACTAGGTTTCACCTCTCATCGTTATACATAAGTCAAAATGTAGCCCACCTCGTCTTTTTCTTGCCCACCGTCTAAGCTTAAGGTGGGCAAAAAAAACTTGCCCACCCTACTATAGATTGTCAGAAAAATAATTTCACATTCTAGATTCCGGTTTTCACAGAAATGATGCAGCACGGCTATTTAATAAGATACCTCCTTTGAAAATAATTATCTGAAAAACTATAGTACAGGATCGCTACAGTTTCCAGACCACTTCAGCCAACGGCTAAAGCCGTTGTCTAAAAGCTCAAGTACCCTAAAAAGAGGGTTAGTCGGCTTTAGCCTCAGACAAGCTTTCAGACAACTGCTTTCGCGCCAAAGTTTTTGCGCGAAAAGCTGTTGGCTGGGTGGTCCGAAAATTTCCGCTATCCTGCACTAGGTTTCACCTTTCATCGTTATACATAAGTCAAAATGTAGCCCACCTCGTCTTTTTCTTGCCCACCGTTTAAGCTTAAGGTGGGCAAAAAAAAACGAGGTGGGCTACATAAATATCATTAAAATAAAATGCTTAAATACTTATGTATAACGATGTGGGTTTCACCTAGAAGAATGCGACGGATTCGGGAGGGGCGCACCTTGAAGCGTTGGATGAGAAATATATCCCCTTTGCCCGAAAAGTGCTTGAGTTAGCCAAAGCTTTTGAAGATGAGCAAATGTGGCTTTAGTTGAACAATATTTGGAGGGACAAAAATGAACGATGTCGCACCGATAGAAACTCAATCACTTGATTTTCAAGACTCTGTTATTCTAGTGATTGATGACAACCCCATGAATTTGGGGGGGGATTAATGAGTTATTTATAAAATTATGGTTTTAAAATCATTGTGGCTAAAAATGGTAGCATAGGACTAAAAATTGCCCAAGCACTCCAACCTGACATAATCTTATTAGATGTGATGATGCCGGGCATGGACGGTTTTGAAACCTGCCGTCGTTTGAAAATCGATGAAAGCACCTTTGATATTCCAGTGATTTTTATGACGGTTCTGGACAGTACCGAAGATAAGGTTAACGGGTTTGAAGTAGGAGGCGTGGATTACGTCACTAAGCCCATACAACATAAGGAAGTCTTGGCGCGTGTCACCACCCATTTACGCATTCGAGATTTGACTCATAAACTACAAAAAACTAACCAAGCACTTTCCCGAGCTAACCAGAAAATTCTTACACTCAATGAACGCCTCAAAGCCGAAAATCTGCGAATGCAAGCGGAATTAGACGTGGCACGCCGCTTACAACAGATGGTTTTGCCCACTACCGAGGAACTTGAACGTGTTGAGGGATTGGACATTGCCTGCTTTATGGAACCGGCCGATGAAGTCGGGGGCGATTATTACGATGTCCTTGAACATGATGGGCGTATCAAAATCGGTATCGGTGATGTGACCGGACATGGGCTTGAAAGTGGTGTTTTGATGATCATGGTGCAAATGGCAGTGCGTACTTTGCTCGTTTCAAAGGTGAGTCCTCCTGAAACCTTTTTAAATATTCTCAATCGCGCCGTTTATGAGAATCTACAGCGTATGAATTTAAAGAAAAACTTGACTCTTTCTTTATTGGATTATCAAAAGGGTCAATTGTGTGTGACGGGACAACATGAAGAGGTGTTGGTGGTACGTCAGGGGGGCAAAATTGAACGAATTGATACCCTTGAGTTAGATTTTATGATTGGGGTGATACCTGATACTGCTGATTATGTGACACGACAGGAAATTTCATTGCAGCCGGGTGAGGGTGTGGTACTGTACACCGATGGGATTACGGAGGCGCGAAATTCCGATAACCAACTTTTTGGGTTGGAACGGCTGTGCGAGATTGTGAGTCGCAACTGGCATCTTCGTTCCCATGAAATACAACAGGCGGTGATTGAAGATGTTCGACAACATATTGGTACACAAAAGGTGTCTGATGATATTACTTTATTAATCATCAAACAAAAATCCGTTCAAGCGGAAAAACCATAATGATTCTTCCCAATTACCAAATCCTTACCCAAATTGTGCTTGGACGAAAACCATCATAATATTTCAGTGTGTAATTTCAAGCGAATCAAGAAATATTTTTGTTATCAACGTGTTAATATTTTTCAGTTCAAAATAGATAACACGATAGCAAGGGTTTTTCGTTCAGCCACTATTTTGGTCAAAGTTAGCCAGATTTATAGCATTTCCCGATTGCGTAAAATACAATTTTAGTTCCAGGGGCGTTGCCCTTGGCTATATTAATTCCGCCCCTTTGGGGCTTTAAAACCTTTAAAATTTTATTATTAATATTGTTAACCTCATTTTTGTATTTCATGCAATCGGGAAACGCTATATCTTGGATGTCCAATATACATCTTAGCTCTCTATTTTTTGGAAATATTTGGAGGGGAATAAATGAGCATTGTCGCAGATAGAAAAACCAAACCACTTGGTTTTAAAGACTATGTTATTCTAATCACTAATGACAATCAAATGAATTTAGCGTGGTTAATATTTTGAACTATAGACGTTCAGAAAAATATTTAGGGCAAAGGTTTTTAACTGGATCGTCCTGTAGAAGTAGTGATGATGTCCAAACGGATACTATCCCATCGAGGTATAGCATCCGTAACATCACTACATGTTTAGGACTACCTTTATCTGAAAAACTATAACCATCAAAAACGTGATCATCGAGTTGCTCATTTTATTCGCATAAACTGAATAGCGAATAGCGAATAGCGCATCAATTAAAGTATTGATTGTTTAAAGCAATAATTTAGGTTAAAAATGGGCAGTCCAAATTTCCGTTTCACACTATGCTATAGTTTTTCAGATATAGCATTTCCCGATTGCGTAAAATACAATTTTAGTTCCAGGTAGTTACACTGGCTATATTAATTCCGCACCTTTGGGGCTTTAAAACATTTGAAATTTTCTTGTTAATATTTTTAAATCGCACCTGGTGGGCTTGTTCGTTGTTATTGTTGTGAAAAGGGCGCTGCCCTGGGCTTTAATAAAGCGCCCTTTCAGGGCTGAGTAGTTACTTCAGATAAATGTTCTTTTATACTTACCATAATCATAAATTGAGCTTTTTTGATTTTTCGAGCCTATCTTTGAATTTAAATAAAAAATTAAATTTAACGAAGGGGAACGAAGGGGAACGAAGTGCCTTCTGTGTGTAATGGCACGCACGATGGAAATTTTGGTTGTGTAAGCCAAAAGAGTTGCCCCTGGCTATATTCATTTTGCACCAAAGGGGCTTTAAAACCTAGCCCCAGGGCGTATTATTAAACTATGTACAGGACAAAAAGTTGTCAAAAATGGATTTTAAGGTATTTGGTGATATTATTGCGTATCGATGCGTGAGTCACACTCAAAAATGTATCACTCAAAAATGTTGGTTATTGCTTGGGATATATTGATATGGAACGAGACATATTATAAATTTTATGTGAACCGCAAAAGTGATACTATCGCAAAAAAAAGCGATAGCATCACGACTTGAGCACGTTTTTGTCCTGTACATAGATTATTAAAGCCAGGGGCAACGCCCCTGGAACTTAATTAATTCCTATCGTGCGCGCCATTACCTTCTGTGTGTATAAAAATTTTCAAGGTTTGGCAAACATCGAAGGTTTTGCCCTAAATATTTTTCTGAACGTCTATAAAACTTTTATTTTAAAGTGATAAATTAATTTTATTAAATAATTTTTCTGAACGTCTATAAAACTTTTATTTTAAAGTGATAAATTAATTTTATTAATTTTCTATCAATTCAACACAGAGACGCAGAATTATACGGAGTTTCACAGAGAAAAAAATCTAACTCTGTGTGACTCTGTGGTACTCTGTGAACTGAAGTGTTGAAAAAAAACCACAAACTGATAGATGCTAAGCCCACGACACTTGAGTACTGTAATGAACGCGAACATGGAAATCCACATAACTCCTTAATACATCGGTTGTCGCGGCCTAAGTGGTAGCCAACGAAAATCATCTAATCTGATGTTCAATACCTTCGCTCGCATAACGCAAAAAGCGAATAGCGAATAAGTAGTGAGTTAAATACTAATGATTTATGTTAAAAAGTTGTCATGGTCAAATCGGTGTTAAACATTGCCATCATTCCCCTACGAAGGCAAGGAGTAAGGAGTGCTTAATATCTTGTTGACCATTACATTTGTGAAAATCCAGAAAAGTATTTTGCCATTGAACTAATTTTTTATTTCCTTTAATATGTGTTATTTCAAAAATAACCCTGTGTGTGCTTATCGCCGTGATTGACTCTATAGATGTTCCTGTCAACTTGGTTTTGACTGGTAAAATAGTTGGCTCAGGAGTCGGCCAACTTTAGTTTGGACAGTTCCAAGATAAATCTGGCCGACTCCTGTTACTCGTGAATAGAAACTTGACGAATAGCGCAAGAAGATCGGAAATCCCTATACCCCTCCAGCCAACAGCTAACGCTAATTCTTACTAAAATAGTTAGTCAAAATTTAAGTATTATGCGACAACCAAGGAGAAAGAAGTCTATGAAATTGTCACAACATGCAGTACTGACGAGTGCTTTATTTGCGAGTCTACCTGTTGTTCAAGCTGCAGAAACCGATGCGGAAAAAAAACCCTTTGATGTCAGTGCGAATGTGGCATTGACTACCGACTTTGTGGATCGTGGATTAACGTACACCAATGGAGAAGCGGCTATCCAGGGTGGGTTTGACGTAGAAAATATCTATGAAAGTGGGGCTTATGTGAAGACTTGGGCTGCTAACGTTAATTTGTTAGAAAAGAATACAGTCAAACCTGAGGATCGTGCCAATATATTGGTTGGTCTGTATCTCGGTTATGAGGGTGACTTAATAAGCGATAAGCTTAGCTATGAACTCCAAGCCGCTCACTATCTGTTTCCGGGGGCGAGTAGCGATTTGAATTACGACACCACCGAGTTTATGGCCGATTTAACTTATAGTATCCAAAAGACGGATCTAGGTATCTCGTATTTTTTTTCCCCGGATCAGTTTGGCACTGGTAACTCTCATTACGGTGTGTTTTCTGTCACTCACACCTTCGTTAATGAGTTGGAAATCAGCGGACAAGTGGGTTGGCAAGGCATCGAAGATAATAAGGCAATGGGATTTGATGACTACACCCATTATGGTGCGTCGTTGTCCTATCCTATTGGTGATTTTGATGTAGCCATCAGCTATAGCAATACTGACTTAGACAATGCAGATGATGTTGGGGGTGATGATCGAGTGTATCTTACTTTGAGCTTTTAGGAATTAAGCATTTTTTTGGTAATAAATCCGATTTCTTTGATAAATCGGATTTATGATTTAATAGACATTATACCGATTTAATTTAAGTGCTTTATTTTATGTAACTACTCAGCCCTGAAAGGGCGCTTTATTAAAGCCCAGGGCAACGCCCT
>QNER01000056.1 GCA_003646175.1 Candidatus Parabeggiatoa sp. nov. 1 | reverse complement strand
TGTAGGGTGGGCAAAGTGTTTTTTTTGCCCACCGTCTCCGGGCAGGTGGGCAACCAAAAGACGTTGCCCACCCTACAATAGAACGTATTTGTGCTTAACTTAATGGCATTGTTCTTAGGGATAGTATCCGTTAACTTTGAAATCCCAGTTGCTGTACGACTTCTGCTAAGGGTTGCCCGCGTTCGCCGGTAGCTGTGGCTATTTTTTGTTGCAAGAGCCTATCGCGTACAGATTCTCTGATTTCGGCTCTGTCGTCAAAATCGCTCAGCCATTCCGTGAGTTTTTGTTCAATGACTTCTTCAATCAAGCCTTTGAACTCTTCTATCGTCAGTTGTGCAACTGTTGTTGCCATAGTTGTCTCCTAGTACACGATCGCTCCAATTCTCGTACCCCCCCCGCCAACAGCTAAAGCAGTTGTCTAAAAGCTCAAGTAGGCTAAAGCCTACTAAATCCCTTCTCTTGCAGTGCCCTTCAGGGCACTTGAGCTTTTAGTTGGCGTTGGGGTGGTACGGAAACTTCCGCCCTCCTGTACTAGTCAGTACAACGAATTACGTGGACAAACGAATAAGGATCATATTATAGACATCCTAAATGAATTGTGAACTAATTTTAGAAAAATTTCTCGGCAAAAATGACAACTCATTTACAATACCTTCGCCAATCACAAAAAATTGAACAAGATTAAACGGATTATTGGCTTAACAGGATGAAGGTTACTCTATTTTAGTCTATGATTTTTAATAAAAATCCTGTTAATCTGAAAATCCGTTTAATCCTGTTCAAAATGAGTTGGCGAAAGTATTAATTTAGGAACACTATATTTATTGTGGATGGCTTTGTTCGATAAATTTCCATGAATCTTTATTCGTTTATTTCGTCAATTCGCTGTACTCATATGACGCGGTACTCATATGACGCGGTACTCATATTACGTTGTACTCCGATTAAGTCAGGGTGAAGCTGGTCAAAAATCTACTTCCTTCTTTGGTTTATTGTTCACACTCGCCTTCGTTCTTTATGCAAGGGCGATGCTAAACAAAAATCTTTATTCGTTTATTTCGTCAATTCGCTGTACTCATATGACGCGGTACTCATATGACGCGGTACTCCGATAACAACCCAGATGACTTTAACAATAAGCACAATCTAATCCTTTATTATAGACAATCCCTGTAGTTATTCGTTGTACTCAAGCAATGAATACCAAAAATGACTAAAAAAGGCCAAAAAAGGCCAAAAAAAAATCGATCCTGGGGGGAGGAATTCCCCCCAGACCCCCCACCTGAAAAGCCAAAAAACAAAAACCCAAAACCCAAGTGTTATAGGGGCCTGGCGAGGCGAAGCCCCACGAGGTCGTAGCGGCCGTCACGCGAGCCCCAGTCACGGTCCGCTGCCCGCACGACCCCCGGAAGGTCGCTCCACGCACCACCGCGGAGCGCACCAAGGCTGCTATCACCTTTATCTACACAACGTTGCTCAGCCCCTTTATAAGAGGACTGGTATCCTGAACAAGTCCATTCCCAAACGTTACCCAAGACATCAAACAAACCAAATCCATTTGGTTGAAAACTACCCACAGGCGCTGTCTTTGCATAGCCGTCTGTGCAACTATGATGCTGCCACGGAAAATCATTGGCTTGCTTAGAGGTTTTATCATGAACATTGGCATAACGACAGGCCTCATCAGGATGAGTTCCCCAGTATCGTGACGTTGTTGTGCCAGCACGCGCGGCGTATTCCCACTGCGCTTCTGTCGGTAAACGATATTGTTTCCCGGTTTGTTGCGTTAACCATTGTGCGTAAGCAGTCGCATCGTTCCAAGACACGTTAATCACAGGGCGATTACCGCGCCCCCAACCTTTATCGTTTGGCTTTTTTCTACCGGTCGCTTCCGCAAACTTATCATATTCGACAAATGTAACCTCATAACGCCCAACCGCAAATTGCTTCACAGAAACCCAATGCACCGGTTTTTCATTATCATAGCCGTCGCCCTGACGATCACCCATTTGAAAACGGCCGGCCGGTACCACGACCATTTCGGGTCCTTGTCCACCGTTTCGTAAACGATCACGAAATACCGTGCCTTGGGACGTTGAAGCCAACGAAACCGACTGACGACAACCGGTTTTTTTGTTAACCGTTACCCCGGCTGGGGTGCCTAAACAAGTATCTTGATAATCAACCACCCCATCGTGATCTCTATCCAACGGACAACCACGAGAATTAACGCCTTTAGAGATTTCTTTTGACGTATTGCGTGGGCAATGATCTTGATAACTCGCAACGCCATCCAGATCCGAATCTGAAGGACAACCGCTGGCATCAATACCTTGAGACAATTGTGTGGCCGTGTTGTCTGAGCAATTATCCCGATAATCCGGCACACCGTCTTGATCCGAATCTAATGGGCAACCGCGCGGATTAACCCCTTGAGCCAGTTCTGTCGAGCTATTGCGTGGACAGCGATCTTGATAATTAGCGACACCATCTTGATCCGAATCTAATGGGCAACCGTATGAATCAACCCCTTGACTGAGTGTGTTTGGCAAATTGCGTGGACACTCATCCCGATAATCCGGCACCCGATCATTATCACGATCCAGCGGACAACCTCGCCGAGAACCCGTTTTATAAATCCCCTTCGCCATTTCCACTTGGGTGTTATGAGGGCATTTATCTTGATCATCGGCAACACCATCTCTATCACTGTCCGGCTTAAAAACAGGTGTAGTAGGTACGGGTGGTGAAACGGGCATCGGTGCCACCGGCATCGCAGCCTGTACTTGTGGTTGCACCGGCGGCGAAACCGGACGGCCGGCACCCACCACAAATACAAAATCGCCGCGAGCCAGATCATAATCCTTGATTTTCCCATATTGCGGCGTTTGATCGGCATGTTGCGGCACTTTGTTTTTCAGATACAGCCCCAGTTCTTCCCCGGTCACATAACCATCTTTATACAAATCCCCCCACCCAAAACGTAACGCATCAATAAAAGCCGGGGTAAAAACACTTTTCGCCGGCACCGTTTCATCGGCACTGCCGGCAGTGATAAACTGGCGAACCGGCAGCTTTGCCGCTTCGCTGATTTGGCGCGGCACTTTCGGCTGCTCCTTCGCCTTAAACACCATGCCCGAAAAACAGCTGTCGAATAAAAACAACGCATGTTTCGCCTCAATCCGCCGCGCCCAAGTCAATATCTGATTCATCCCCAACGCTTTTTGTAAAAAGCCTTTTTCATCGAAATTGGGATTAGGCGCATCAGTCGGTACCAGATAACCTTTCTCGTTGCGCGTATGCCCATGCCCCGAATAAAAAAACAGCAGACGATTGTTTTTATCAAACCCATATTGGTCAATAAATGCCTTAAAGCGACTTTCCAACTGTTTGGCATTGAGATTCATGGATTTTTCAACCTGAAAGCCTTTTGCCGTCAGAAGATCTTGGACTTGTTGCAACTCACCGGGGATGGTTATCAACTTTGACCAACCGTGGGTGTATTGGCTTTCACCAATCAGCAGCGCATAACTGCCTGAATAGGAAGACAATATTTGCGTGCCCTGCGGGCTCTGTACCATCGACGTGGGCGTGGTGTAGGATACTATGTCGGGCTTCGGACCTTTATGCGGTACCGTTTGGGTGTTAATACAGGCCGATAACACAGCTAGGCTTAACCCAATTAAAAATGGGGCTATGCGCCGAGTGAATGTCAGCGTTGAATCGTTCATTTGGTTTTCTCCTTCAATTGTCTGAATCAGAATTTTCAGGATGATAGAATTTTCAGAATGAATATAGCATTTCCCGATTGCGTAAAATACAATTTGAGTTCCAGGGGCGTTGCCCCTGGCTATATTAATTTCGCCCCTTTGGGGCTTTAAAACTTTTAAAATTTATATTAATATTTTTTACCTATACTATTCCAGAAAAAGAAATTGGCTAAAAATTGAGTCCCCTTTAGGGGACTTGAGCTTTCAGACAACTGCTTTAGCTGTTGGCTGCCTAATAAATTGGCTAAAAATTGAGTCCCCTTTAGGGGACTTGAGCTTTCAGACAACTGCTTTAGTTGGCTGCCTAATTATTTTTCTGGAAATCTATATTTTGGTATTTCATGCAATCGGGAAACGCTATAACACAACGGAAAAAGTTTATTCTATTCTTAAATCAGGTTTTTATCAGAAATCGGGTTTTTCTCCATAACATTTTGAAAAGCACCCATATCCTCAGACTGAACCGCCGCTGCCAATAACTTTTTCAACGTCGCTTCATCGGTGAACGCCACTAAGTCCTGTTCGACTTTTCGATAAAGGGAAGAAGGCGGATCAAAACGCAAGACTAACACATCTAAAATATCACGGCAACGTGTGATGAGTTCAGCCTGTGCTGTTGTCAGTTTCAACACCTCTGGCACTGGAAGACGACTGGGAGTCGGAAAGTGGGTACAAATAATATAAGTATAGATTTGCTTTTTCTTGATCTCCTCTTCAAAATAAAGCGTATTCTCATCAGTATGCAAATTGCTAAATACCACATAATAGCCTTCATCCAAATCTTCAGATTTGAGAGATTCAGCCAATTGTCCCTTTCCCTTCTTTAACAGGGTATTATTGCTAAAGACTTTGGTTTCAATGAGATACCGGTGATTCTGATAGACAATCAAAATATCGGTTCGTCCCGCGCCAGAAGGAACTTCTATAAAAGTTTGTCCTTCTAAGGCTTCAATAAAAAAGTTAATAAAACCATCGAGAGAATAATGCCAAGCCCCTTCTTTCAGTTTTTCGGTATCAAAAGCTTTGAACCCACGCCGGTATACGTACTGTCGATATTTGTTGAGCATGGCGTGAATATTTAATCCGTCACCCTTTAGATACGCTTCAAAAGTGTCATTGGCAGACAAACCATAATGTCTCCTTTCACCATTAGACACTGGACGAAATGCTGTGATAATGCACTTGCTATATAACGGCACCAAGATACCCACATGACCCTCTATATTCTCTATAACACCATTGGCATGTAGATAAGCGATGTCTTCAATATCGACACTAAAATCTATGGATTCGTCATCAAATAACAAACGGCACATAAAGGCCTTTTTCTGTTTAGCCTTTTGGACAATATTCAGGATGTTTTTATCATATTTTGATTTTAAGAAATAATCCAATGTCACTACAAAATCATCCGGTGTCACCGTGCGATTGGCGACTTTTTTAACCAGCTGTGCGGCTAAAGCACAAACAAGGCCTGGCTGGCCTTTGGTATTCTCATAAATGGCCTTTATCACCCCCTTTTCAAATTTTTGCCCCGACTCGACCACATATTGCTCAATCAATAGATTGACCTTGGATGGAGTAAAATAGGACACGGTTAACTCTTCGACCACATTGAATGGTGAGGCACCGGATGTTGTGACGAGTTCGGCGATTGTACTGACACCGACAAGGCTCAGGGAATGGAGAACATGGTATTTTTTGCGATGATACATTTTCCGGAAAGCATGCATAATCTCACTTAACACCGAATCCGGGATGCCTTCAAATTCATCAATGACCAGAACCAGTGCTTGACTCTCAATCTGTTCAAAAAATGCAACCAGATCAACCGGATTGGTAATAGTCGGTTTTAATTCAATCTGATATTCGGCCAGCTCTTGATGAAGTTGATTATTCAAATCTTGGTAAAAGAGTGCTCTTGTCACTGTCTTTACGTTTTCAAAACTAATCCAAATGGGGGTAAAATGTTCCTTTTTAACGGCCTCCAGCAAGAGTTGAAAATAGGTCGTTTTCCCGGTTTGTCTGGGTGCAAACAGGGTAAAATACCGCCCTTTTCGCACTTTTTCCAGGCCTTCGGCAATTAATGCCTCACGCATAACGGTGTAATGTAGGACCGGATTACACGGCCCCGTTGTGTTAAATTCACGCATGAATTGTTCCTCAAGATCACATTTCTTCTGGTTTTCACGCGCCTGCGCCCCGTGCTAAAAAGTGACGTGGGCGCGTCACGCTTGGCATTCCCACCACGCTGGCGCGGTGGAAACGATAAAAAATTCGTTTATCCCCGTAATTCGTTGTACTTTGTTACATCACCTCAAAACATTTTTGAGAATACACCCATTTATCCATAACCGCCAAAGGTGCATCGAACTGAGGGGATAAAATCCCAATTAAGTTATTTGACGGATACTATCGCTCTTGCACGATAGTATCTGTATTTTTCACAGCCAAACTAAAGTTTGGACTCCTCTACTCCACTTTAAATGTGCTAACACCCAACGCCCACTGCTCAGGATGTGCCAACGGATCAGTCCCAACCGGCACATTGGCTTCAACCTGTGTTTCAACCCCGCCATTCACCGAAATAACAGCGGACGTTTCGCTCATATTGCCTTCGTTGTCTTTACTGCGGTTCTCCAAGTTTGATGTGGGCGAGACCACCAGAAGTTCCAACCCAAATTCCTCCTTGACCATCTAAGCGAAGGGCATAGACAGAATTGTTAGGCAGATTTGAATTATCTGTATTAAAGACTTGCATCGAACCATCCTTTTTGAGGTGAGCAAGACCACCACCCCAAGTTCCAACCCAAATTCCCCCTTGCTCATCTGAGAGAAGAACATAGACATCATTGTTAGGTAGATTTGAATTATCTGTATTAAAGACTTGCATCGAACCATCCTTTTTGAGATGGGCAAGACCACCATAAGTTCCAACCCAATTTCCTCCTTGTTCATCTGAAAGAAGGGTCTGAACCCAATTATTAGGCAGATTTGAATTATCGGTCTTAAAGACTTGCCAAGAACCATCCTTTTTGATGTTAGCGAGACCACCCTTGCGAGTTCCGATCCAAAGCCCCCCTTGATCATCTGAGCGAATAGCCCAGACTTCATTGTCAGGCAGATCTGAATTATCTGTATCCCAGACTCCAAAAGTTCTATCAGCTTTGAGGTAAGCAAGACCCCCACCCCAAGTTCCAACCCAAATTCCCCCTTGCTCATCTGAGAGAAGAACATAGACATAATTGTTAGGCAGATTTGAATTATCTGTATTAAAGACTTGCCAAGAACCTTCATTTTTGAGGTTGGCTATACCAGTATCAGTTCCAATCCAAACTCCGCCTTGTTCATCTGATAGAAGAGTATTGACAGAATTGAAAGGTAGATTTGAATTATCTCCACTAAAGACTTGCATCGAACCATCCTTTTTGAGGTGAGCAATACCCCAAACAGTTACGATCCAAACTCCCCCTTGTTCATCTGAGAGAATACCCTTAATATGGTTCAATGGCAGATTTGAATTATCTGTATTAAAGATTTGCATCGAACCATCCGCTTTGAAGTGGGCGAGTCCACGAGAAGTTCCGACCCAAACTCCTCCTCTCTCATCTGAAAGAAGGGCATCGACATAATTGAATGGCAGATTTGAATTATTTGTATTAAAGACTTGCATCGAGCCATCCGCTTTGAGACGAGCGAGACCATCACTCGTTCCGATCCAGACTCCCCCTTCATTATATGAGTGAAGGGCCGTAACATAATAGGAAGGCAAATCTGAATTATCCGTATTAAAAATTTCCCAATAGCCATCATTTTTGAGATGGGCGAGCCCCCCATTAGTTCCGATCCAAATCCCCCCTTGCTTATCTGAAAGAAGGGCAGTGACATCATTGTATGGTAGCTTTGAATTATCTGTATTAAAGACTTGCCAAGTCCCCCCATGTTTGAAGTAGGCAAGCCCACTTTCAGTTCCAACCCAAACTCCTCCTTGATCATCAGAGAGAAGGGAAGTCACATTATTGGAAGGCATATTTGAATTATCTTTATTAAGGACTTGCCACGAACCATCAGCTTTGAAGTAGGAGAGGCCCCAACCAGTTCCAATCCAAACTCCCCCTCGATCATCAGAGAGAAGGGCAGTGACATTATTGGAAGGCAGATTTGAATTATCTGTATTAAAGACTTGCATCGTTCCATCCTTTTTCAGGTGGGCAAGACCACCTTTCAAAGTCCCAACCCAAACTCCCCCTCGGTCATCTGAGAGAATGTCACTAATATAATTGAATGGCAGATTTGAATTATCTGTATCGAAAACTTGCATCGATCCATCCTTTTTGAGATGGGCAAGACCACCTTTCAAAGTCCCAACCCAAACTCCCCCTCTATCATCTGATAGAAGAGCCTCGACATAATTGGAAGGTAGGCCATCTGTATTGGTATAAACCTTCTCTAATTCTCCCGTTAAAGCATTACGTTTTTTAAGCCCCACCGGAGTGCCTACCCAAAGTATCGCCTTATCTTTGGATAAATCAAATCCTTTAACCCAATCACGATTTGCAAATACTTCCCATACGGCATTTTCAGAGGAAAAACCTTTTGGTTTTCCTCCGTTAATTTGTATTTTAACCGTAGCCATATTGCCATCAGCATCCATAACCATCACCCCATCCAAGCCCGGCTGAGAGGGTGCAATATAGGTCACCGTTGTGCCGGTTTCTTCAATCTGGCCTTTTTGGGCTGACCATGTGAGATCGCCTACAGTGCCTGAAACCGAGAGGGTTATTTTTTCTTCCATATTCACAACCGGTTCGGCAGGCGTAAAGATGATTTCTGCCCTGAGTTGAAAGGCCGCAAGTAGGAAAATCATTACACCAAGTAATTGCATTTTGCGAGAAATAAACATAAGCGTCTCCTTTATTGGTCTCCTTTATTGATAGTGAGTACAACGGATTGAGCACAACGGATTGATAGATAACACATTCGCCAATTTGAAAATGAGTTGTTTCGTTCATTATGGACAAATTCCCGAAACCGCTTGGCGACGGTATTGACAATTTGATAATTCACGCAAAAGTCTAAAGGCAAAGCCGAAACGGTTAGTCGTTTCGGCTTGAGTTAAATAACGACAGATAACACTTAATCAAGGGCTTGCACTTCTTCAAGTGGCAAATTAACCACGTTGGCTATCTCGTCTTCTGTGAGCTTGCCTTGTTGTTTTAGATTTGCAGCAATTTCCCTGCAATTTTCCAATAGTATCTGGTCAATCTCTTCTTGCTTCAGTTCTACTTTCATCTTGGCTTTCTCCTTTGAGGTGGTTTTTTCTACCGAGATGGTTTCAAATAATCGCTGAATAAGCGGATTTTCGTAGTTGGTTTCATCGAAAATATCACCATCCAATGTGTCATTGATGGCTTCAATCCACTCCAAACAGGGTTTGGGTACTTCCAGGTCAGCTAACGGGTCTGTCGTAAACACGAATATCACTTTGTGTTTGAACCCACCCACAATGTCAACAACTTCTCCTTTCAGTGTCCGGATTTCCGAATCCTGGACCAATATGTTATGGTCAGGTTTTGGTGATTTTTTTTCGGTAAAAAACACTAAGGTTAGTACGATTTTTGGAAAACGATAGTTTTGTGAGCTATGGATCATTTCTATCAATGCTGCGGCATGATAGTAAAAAAAACGATCCAAATAACCCACCAAAGGCATTTTGTTTGTAGCATGTTGCGCTTCAACAATAACACGATTTTTCTTGTCTTCAGCGAACAAGTCAAAATGGACTTTCACTTTGCCTATTGGTGGGGTAAAAACTTTATCGTTTTCCACCTCGTCAATTTCAAGATGAACACCAGTGAAATCTTCAACTAGGCCAGTGAATATGTCTTTTGGACGAAAGGCTTTTTTGAAGATGGTGTCATACTTTAATGATTCTACTTTAATCATTAATGGTCTGTCTCCATCGGTAAGTGTTTCATTATCATATCAATAGCTCACAAATGTCAATATGCTTTAACCTAATCACGATTTGCAAAGACTTTCCAATTGGCATTTAACCGGTTGATTTTGCAAAAAATAAACATAAGCGTCTCCTTTATTGATAGTTAATACAATGGATTGAGTACAGCGGATTGACGGATTTTTCGGATTTTTTCTGGTTTCCACGCCAGCGCGTTGGAACCAGAAAAAATTGAACCTCAAAAAAATCACCTGTTTTTTACCAAATTATAATCGCCTTCCGTTCTGTGTCAAAGGCTTGATTGAATTTTCCCAGGGTTCATTTGGGTAGGTTTAGCATGATGCAGATTAAGTAACTTAACCTGAGCGGTTTCGAGAATGTAATCCCGAACAAACGTACTGGCTTCTAAAATTTCTAGCCCAATTAATTCATCTTTGTCATTGAGTTCGGCGGTGACATTGGGATACAGTTCGACACTATTCGCTTCTTGTCCTTCAGAAATAGCCAAATAGAGAACATCTTCATCTTGAAAATAGGTCATTGGGGCGTTATTCATGAATAAATATCCCCGTTTTTAAACGGAATTTGATTTGTTGGCGCGTTGTCGCGTGAATAGTCACTGGCATAATAGAATCAACACTTTTCTCATAAGGAATGATTACCAAACGGTACAATCATACGATGGGTGACAGTGTCAAAATACCTTTCCTCAGAATATCTTAAGATTTGTTCTATTTTTGTCAAATCAAATCCTCTTAGTTGAGCTTTGCGTTTGACATAATCAGAAAAGATAAATTTCATATTAGTATAACGGATTGAGTACAACGGATTGACGGATTTAACGGATTTTTTTGACTGAAGTTAAGTACAACGGATACTCGAAATAAACGGATAGTGTCCACACATTATTCTAATCTTTTTAGATGCACCAATACGAGAACTGCTGTGACTTTGCAAAGTTCAAAAAAGCCCATTTTTAGACGGCCTTAGAAAACCGTTTTCGTTCATTTTATTTATCCGTTTTTGCAGCAACTCCGTTGTACTATTGATTGATACTCAAGATTGATAATGACCCTTTTTTTGATATAGTCCTCCAGAAAAGTTTTGTTCCTAGGAAAAACCTTCAAGGTTTGGCAAACCTTGAAGGTTTGGCACAGAACTTTTCTGGATAGCTATAATGCACCCTTTGCTTATGAATAGATATAATGCCAGAGCCGCACGTTCAAAACATTCTCATCAGCAATCCTTTTTTATCAATCCCTTATTCACATATAATCATTGCAGTTATTAACCCTAAAAATAGGAATGCACCCATTTTTACGACAACCTCGTTCATTCGAGACGGCGAATTAAACCACAGACAAAAATAAAGCACAACATTTTCGCAAGCCACGAAGGCTCGTGAACCTTCAAGGGATGCTATCCGTTACGCTACGTTTGGTATCAAGTTATACAGATAACCTATTGAAAAAAAACTAAAATCTGTTTATACCCCCAATCCGTTGTACTAGATGTTGTGGTACTTTGCGCGTAAAAATGTTGATGCGATTGGAAAATGGTCATTAAACAGTCATGAGATATTGATAACTAAAAACAATCATTAAACCAATTCTTATTAATGAACCATTTCCAAATCGATATGATTAATGGCACTGGGATTATTTAATATAGTAATGGGTTAAAAAATCATTATACCAATTACCAATGAGTCATTATCAATTACAAATGACCAAAATTATCCTGAGGCATCGTCGTGCCTGATTAAGCGTAGGCAACAGCGGGCTGGCTTTTTTCCGCTTTGGTAGCAGAATTGATGAGAATGTGATAGCCATAATCTAATAAAATATCCGTCGAGATATTACTCGCTATTTCTATCAGTTCTATTTTTATATCCTCATCTTCTGGCATAATCATACGCACACGAACTCCATCTCGCTGACTCCTGCCACTCCCAAACTAAAATCTTTGCTCCAATTTTTGCTTCGCGGCAACTGGAGCAAAGATTGGACTCCTGCCAAAAATCCGTCATGAACATGAGAATTAATTGGCATACTTCTTTGCCAACTTGGCATATAGACGTTCAGAAAAATATGTTAGGACAAAACCGTAAAGCGTTTCCAAAACGCTTTACGGTTTCTAACTTACCATCACGGATGCTATCCCTTCTTAGGGATAGTATCCGTTAACTTTGATTGGTGAAAAGATTTTTAAGCTTGAACATCTTTTAATCGACAATCCAAATTCCCAATTCGCGCCTAAAATTTTTGTGCACAAAAACTTGAGGCGCGATCCCCATCTACGCAAAAGTTGGTAGCGAAGCCCGAACAAACTTTTGCGTAGATCCCAATTCCCACGCTTTGAACACCTCCATTGGTTTGTCGGGACTACCCGTTATTCATACCGTTCTATAATCTTTTAACCATTAAAGTATAATATTCGCTCTATTTTAGATATTGCTTATATAGATGTTCAGAGAATTAATTTCACAAGTCGAAGTTACGGATACTATCCCATCGAGGTATAGCATCCGTTACGTTACGTTATTTTTCTGAAAAACGATATTTCAAAAAAACCAAATAAAAGGAATCTGACACGATGTCTAGCACACAAACGACTTGTCCTTATTGCGGGGTAGGTTGTGGCATTATCGCGCAAACCGATGAAAGTCAAGTGGCAACCATTCAAGGGGATAAAACACATCCGGCCAATTATGGGCGGTTATGTTCCAAGGGAATTTCTTTAGGGGGTACGCTAGGATTAGAAGGCCGCTTGCTGCATCCCGAAATTAATGGGCAATCGTGCAATTGGGATGAAGCCCTTGATAAGGTAGCGGCCGATTTCCAGCAGATTATCGCGCAGCATGGCCCTAAAGCGGTCGCTTTCTATGTGTCGGGGCAATTATTAATTGAAGGTTATTATGCGGCCAACAAATTGATGAAAGGTTTTATTGGTACGGCGAATATCGACACGAATTCCAGACTGTGCATGTCTTCTAGCTTAACCGGCTACAAACGTGCCTTTGGCAGCGATACTGTGCCTGGGAATTATGAAGATTTGGAGCAAGCGGATTTATTAGTCCTAGCGGGCAGTAACTTAGCGTGGTGTCATCCGGTTTTATTACAACGCATTTACGCTGCCAAGGAAAAACGCCCACAATTAAAAATCGTGGTGATTGATCCGCGCCATACGCCAACCTGTGAAATTGCGGACACCCATTTAGCCATAAAATCTGGCAGTGATGCTTGGTTATTCAATGGCTTATTAGATTTTCTGCGCCGCAATGATCATTTAGATTATGACTTTTTGGAAAATGCCACCGAAGGTTTTGCGTCGGCATTGCAAGCGGCCCGACAATCAAGTGGCTCAATTCCCACCGTTGCCCAACAATGTGGACTTGAAGAAGAACACATTGTCAACTTTTTCCGCCTGTTTGCACGCACCGAAAAAGTCGTGACAGTCTATTCTCAAGGGATTAGCCAATCCAGTAGCGGCACTGACAAAGTCAATTGTATTATCAACTGTCATCTTGCCACCGGACGATTAGGCAAACCTGGCATGGGACCATTTTCTGTCACGGGACAACCCAACGCGATGGGTGGGCGCGAAGTCGGCGCGCTGGCAAACCAACTGGCTGCCCACATGGATTTTGACCCTCAGCATCGTGGATTGGTGCAAGAATTTTGGCAGTCGCCGCATATCCCAGCCGAGGCGGGACTGAAAGCGGTTGATTTATTTGCCGCGGTTGCCAAAGGCGAGGTTAAAGCGGTGTGGATTATGGCAACCAATCCGGTTGTGAGTCTGCCCAATGCGGATGCCGTTAAACAGGCATTGGCACAATGTGAATTGGTTGTGGTTTCCGATTGTGTGCGACACACGGACACCACCGCTTATGCCCATGTCTTGCTGCCCGCACTCACTTGGGGTGAAAAAGATGGCACGGTGACTAACTCAGAGCGGCGTATTTCCCGACAACGGGCTTTTTTAAATGCGCCCGGTGAGGCGAAACCGGATTGGTGGATAATCAGTCAAGTTGCACAACGTATGGGCTATGCACAACACTTTGCTTATAGCTCGGCGGCGGAGATTTTCCGCGAACATGCGGCCTTGTCTGGCTACAAAAACAATGGGACACGCGATTTTGACCTTAGCGGCTTATTGCCCCTTTCTGACGAAGAGTACCAAACGTTAAAGCCGATACAATGGCCGGTGTGTCAACCGCGTGAAGACCTCCAAGGTTTTGAAAACCTTGGCGGTTTAAGAGGCACACCGCGCATGTTTGGCGATAGACGTTTTTACACCAGCAGCGGCAAAGCCCAGTTGATCAGTATTACCCCACGTACCCCTGTCAATTTGCCGGATGTCAAATTTCCGTTGATACTGAACACCGGACGTATCCGCGATCAATGGCACACCATGACTCGCACCGGCAAATCGGTGCGGTTATTGAGACATGTTGATGAATCTTATGTAGAAATTCATCCCGATGATGCACTGGCGGCCGACATTAGAGATGGCAGCTTGGTACAAGTCACCAGTCGCTTGGGTCAATGGGTAGGCCGTGCAAAAGTCAGCGATACCCAACAAATTGGCAATGTCTTTGTGCCGATGCACTTTAATGCTCAAAATAGTGGTTGCGCAAGAGTTGGTGCATTGGTGATGCCTACCACGGATCCCATTTCGGGACAACCTGAATTTAAACATACGCCTGTGCGTATTGTCTCTTATCGTCCTGCTTGGCAAGGATTTGTGTTATCAAAACAGCCGCTGACGTTACCTACTGAAAACATTGACTATTGGGTCAAAATACCTAGTGATAACTGTTGGCGGTACGAACTGGCAGGAGAAACCAAGCCCGATAATTGGGCTGATTGGACACACCAATATTTGGGAGAAAAACTTGAATGGCTAGAATATCAAGATCGAGCCACAGGACGTTATCGTTGTGCCAACATTGTGGAGGGGCATTTAAACATTTGTATGTTCATTGGCAAGGATGAAAATTTACCCTCGCGTAGTAGCATAATTGCCCTGTTTGCTAGAGACAGCTTAACGCCCGCAGAACGCATGGGTTTACTGACAGGACACGCCAATGATGACAGAGACAGTATCGTTTGTTCCTGTTTTAGCGTCGGACGCAATGCTTTGTTTAAAGCGATTTATGAACAGGGTTTGAATACGCCCGCGCAAATAGGCGAGGCGTTAAAGGCGGGGAGTAATTGTAGCTCGTGTATTCCAGAGTTGAAAGGTTTGATTGCTAAAGTCGGGGGGCAAGGTAAAAAAGTGGCTTGAATTTTTTAACGCGTAACGAAACGGATGCTATCCTTTCTTAAGGATAGTATCCGTTAGCTTTGAGATTAAACGTAACTCATTGAGTTACTTTAATTGAATTTCTCATTTTGATAAATATCATAAAATCAAGCACTTAAAATTAAATCGGTATAATGTCTATTATACTTGACTCACAAGTTTTTTCTAAAACCAAACTACAAGGATTGTATATAAAAAAGGATTTAAAAAACCTATAACGACAAGGATTGTATATAAAAAAGGATTTAAAAAACCTAGACTTATAAGTGTCTATTTTGGAAAATTCAACAACATAATCGATGTGGATGTCAACCAGACAGCGAACTCACCAATCCGCATCGATATAAAATATTTGGACAAATTCAACAACCTAATCGATGCGGATTTAAACCGGGCCGCGAACTCACCAATCCTTTTTTATATACAATCCTTGTAGTTAACGGTTTTAATCCCTTCATATACAAACAACCAGATGACGTTATTATTGTCAGACTAAAAACTTGTAAAGTCGAGTTATATGAACATCTATAGTCTTGTGCTTCTGCGGAAAATTTTAAGGCAAGAAACCAAGTTTCTGGGACATTGTCGAATTAATTGGTGAATTATACTGTGCATGGGTACAAATTGCGTTTTCTGGGTTCCCGCGTGCGCGGGAATGACGATCAAGGCTGTGACGGCGTATCGCTCGAAATGCGGGATCCCCTCGCGGGAATGACGGGAAACGAGCCATTGACAAAAGTGCAATTTGTGCCAGTGCTGAGTATAGACATGTTAAAACGGATACTATCCCGGCAAGGGATAGCATCCGTCAAATGGGTTGACATATTAAAACGGATACTATCCCGGCAAGGGATAGCATCCGTCAAATGGGCTGACATATTAAAACGGATA
>QNER01000055.1 GCA_003646175.1 Candidatus Parabeggiatoa sp. nov. 1 | reverse complement strand
CAGGGCTGAAATTCTAAACCCATAAATCCTAGGGCGTTGCCCTAGGCTGGTATGTCAGCCCCTTTCAGGGGCAAAGCAATCTAAAAAAGTCTTATGCGAACTTAGTGATTGCTGTACTAGACTTTTGGGGCTTTTGATGTTTCGTTCATTAAGCACGATTTCCCTTCACCCCAGACTCAAAAAAGCTGTTGTATGACGGTGTTGAGTATATCATACCTATCTAACTTGACAATGTCATATTAGGAGTACAAGGCCTTCTTGTACAAGGTTCGCCTTGTACTCCTGATCACACGGCTTTCTCGTACAAGGTTCGTCTTAATGACCGTGAAGGCCCTATTCCCCATTCCCCATTCCTCCCATTCAATCCGTTTTGTTAAAATAAAAATCTTCCGTCAATTCATCATAATACCCCGGCGATTGCTCACCATCGGTTTCCTTTAACACGCCCTTACGAACTCTCTTCAGCACTTGATTAATCGTCAAATCAGGGACGGCTATCCATTTTTTTAGCTGTGTCACATAAGGACTATTGCGTCCGTCACCATCCTTAGAAAGCCCGCCGGGGCTCGCGGCATAAGCCACCAGTGAATTTGAAAGTTCCTTAAGAGGTGCCAACCCTGGCATATCGAGTTCGCCTCGCGTTGTCGCTAAACTTCTGACAAAGCTGGGCGCATTCCGACACGCATCTAAAATCAACAAATTCACTTCACTGCTGGTGGCTTTCATGGTATCGAGGACATAACTGGCGGCCACCGCTTTGGAACGCAAATGGCGAATATTTTTCAATAAACGTTTGGCATCCACCGGGATGAGGTAGCTTTCGCCTTCATATTGCACCCCATGCCCGGCAAAATAGAATAAGCCCACCCCCGGATTTTCCAGCAGTTTATCATAAAAGGCGAAAATGGCCTCTTCCATCTGGGCATAGTTGAGATTGGTTTCTAACATCACCTCAAAATGCAGTTGTTTCAACACGTTGGCTAAATCCGTGGCATCATTGACTGGGTTTTTCAACGGTTGATAGCCTTGGTATTCGGCGTTACCGATGATCAATGCCAATCGTTTTTGCGGGGGCAAGGGTGGCGGTATTTTTTTGGGTTTTTGGGTGGCTTGTGCGAGGGTTTGTGGGGTTACGCCTTGTATAGCCAATTGAATCGCATCGTTGGGGCGGTAATAGAGTGTTCTATAGTCCTTAATATCCCTCAGCTGATTACCCTTGACGCGCACATTAATATATTTTTCACCATTAGCTGAAGCGTTATAAAAACCGGTTGCTGTGGTCGTTGCCCATTCACCATCTTTAAAAGCCACCATTTTGGCCAATTCTTTGCCGGTGTCAACTTGCCATAAACGTGTTGTGGAATCCCCACTGCCCGACAAAGCGAGTTGGCCATCGGGGGAGAACGCAACGGCTTCAACCTCATCGGAATGCCCTTGAAAAGTCCTCAGTTCGCGCCCAGTTGCCACCTGCCACAATTTCAGCGTGTTATCATCTGAACCCGACAAGGCGAGTTGGCCATCGGGGGAGAACGCCACAGCTTCAACAGACTTGGAATGTCCTCGAAAAGTCCTCAGTTCGCGCCCGGTTGACACCTGCCACAGTTTCAGCGTGTTATCCAGACTACCCGACAAGGCGAGTTGGCCATTGGGGGAGAACGCCACCGCGGTGACATAAGAGGAATGTCCTTGAAAAGTCCTCAGTTCGCGCCCGGTTGCCACCTGCCACAGTTTCAGCGTGTTATCCAGACTACCCGACAAGGCGAGTTGACCATCGGGGGAGAACGCCACCGCGGTGACATCATAGGAATGTCCTTGAAAAGTCCTCAGTTCGCGCCCGGTTGCTACCTGCCACAGTTTCAGCGTGTAATCATCTGAACCCGACAAGGCGAGTTGGCCATCGGGGGAGAACGCCACCGCGTTGACATAATCGGAATGTCCTTGAAAAGTCCTCAGTTCGCGCCCGGTTGCCACCTGCCACAGTTTCAGCGTGTTATCTACTGAACCCGACAAAGCGAGTTGGCCATCGGGGAGAACGCCACCGCGTTGACATCACGGGTATGTCCTTGAAAAGTCTTCAGTTCGCGCCCGGTTGCCACCTGCCACAGCTTCAGCGTCTTATCAGAAGAACCCGACAAGGCGAGTTGGCCATCGGGGGAGAACGCCACAGCTTCAACAGAATTGGAATGTCTTTGAAAAGTCCTCAGTTCGCGCCCGGTTGCCACCTGCCACAGTTTCAGCGTCTTATCATAAGAACCCGACAAAGCGAGTTGGCCATCGGGGGAGAACGCCACCGCGTTGACATCATAGGAATGTCCTTGAAAAGTTCTCAGTTCGCGCCCGGTTGCCACCTGCCACAGTTTTAGCTCCTCAAAAGAACCTGACAAGGCGAGTTGGCCATCGGGGGAGAACGCCACCGCGTTGACAGAAGAGGAATGTCCTTGAAAAGTCCTCAGTTCGCGCCCGGTTGCCACCTGCCACAGTTTCAGCGTGTAATCTTCTGAACCCGACAAGGCGAGTTGGCCATCGGGGGAGAAAACCACCGCATAAACACCTGATGAATGTCCTTGAAAAGTCCTCAGTTCGCGCCCGGTTGCCACCTGCCACAGTTTCAGCGTTTTATCAGAAGAACCCGACAAAGCGAGTTGACCATCGGGGGAGAACGCCACCGCGCTGACCCAATCGGAATGCCCTTGAAAGGTCCTCAGTTCGCGCCCGGTTGCCACCTGCCACAGTTTCAGCGTCTGATCCCAACTACCCGACAAGGCAAGTTGGCCATCGGGGGAGAACGCCACCGCGTTGACATCATCGGAATGACCTTGAAAAGTCCTCATCTCGCGCCCGGTTGCCACCTGCCACAGTTTCAGCGTGTGATCAGAATAGCCCGACAAAGCGAGTTGGCCATCGGGGGAGAACGCCACCGCTCTGACCCAGGAATGTCCTTGAAAAGTCCTCAGTTCGCGCCCGGTTGCCACCTGCCAGAGTTTCAGCGTGCGATCCTCAGAACCCGACAAGGCGAGTTGGCCATCGGGGGAGAACGCCACGGCCCATACACGGCTGGAATGTCCTAACTGTACAAAGACTTCCTCAGCGGGCGTTAGCTCTCCCCGGAGACTCGATACGGTGGCGGGCTGATTTTCAGTTTGATTAGGCGTGTTATCCAATAAGGCCTTCAAATAAAAGCCACCTGTCACCATCACTAACACTATTGACGCAACGATTAAACCTTTTTTTAATGACATAATTAGTCTCCTTTAATTCACATATTAGTTAAAGTGACGTTCCTTTGCTTCCGCATTGGAACGCGGGGTTTTAATTCATGCGGCACTTCGATAAAAAACGGAACGAGTGGGTTCTTCATCCATAAGTGTCTTAACACCTATCAGTTTGTAAAAAAGGCTATTTTTCAACACAGAGAACACATGAGTACCACAGAGTACCACAGAGTATAAGTATAGGATTTTTATATATTATTAGACAATACACAATGTAACGTTGTGTGTTTTAGGCCCTCGAATTTGAAAACTGATAGGCGGTAAGCCATAAGTGTTTGAAAAAACTCGGCCGATTGCTTTTCTTTGTCAAACGCTTGTTGAAACAAATCAAAAGCCTTTTCCAACTCACCTTTGTGCTTTGCCATAAGGGCCATTTCGGCAATATCCATGGTTTGTCGGTGTCATTATTGAATTTCAGTCATTTTAATCATTTGATAACGATCTGCGAAGTTCACACAAGAAGTGGGTGCCATTAGATACCTTACCACCTATCAGTTTCTAAATAAATAAGTACAACGAATTTGCGAAAAAAACGAATGGGTTCATTAAGAAATCAACGCAGGGGCCTTGATTTCACCAATTCGTTTATTTCGTCAATTCGTTGTACTAGATGTTGCTGATATTTTGGGTAACACATCCCTGTTTTGGCGATAATATAAGGGATAACTGATAATTGTTAACCGATAATATACGGTTTGATAAGTTCTTTAAGTTTGGGCATCTCAAAACTGTTTGCCAATTTGATGACTATTTTTGCAAATGGTGACAATTTGGCATTTTGTTGTTCCAGTTGTGTCACGTTTTCAATAATTTTTTTAATGTTGCCGCTCATAATCAGCTTGAACAAAGCGGCCGCTTGTTCAGATGAAGGCCCGATAGAAGGGGTTTCCCATTGTGGGAAAGAGGTTAATGGCGTATCGATGCTGTCGTATATCCATTCTAACGGCAAATATTTTGGCAAGAGTTCTAATAAATTTTCAGTGTTAATGGGTTTGGCAACGAACTCATTGCACCCCGCCTCCAAACTTTTTCGTTGTTGATGCTCAAACACATTGGCTGAAGCTGCAATGACAGCGATATCTTTTAAATGGACAGACTGGCGAATTTCACGTGTGAATTCAAAACCATCCATCACTGGCATCACCAAATCAGTGATAATGATATCTGGCAACTGATTTGTGGCTAAATTCAAAGCTTGTTTTCCATCACTCGCTTCTAAAACATTAAAACCAATATCTTTCAATAAGTTAACTAAAAAATTGCGGTTTTGCCATTTGTCATCTACTACCAAGATAGTGAATTGCGAATTGTCATTTTCCCCTTTCTCCTTTTCGTTATCCCCTTGGATCGTTTCCCTTTCTCCTGTTTTCCTATACCCCACAATCGCGACTGGTTGGCTGTGTTCTAAATCGACAAAGCCTTGAACTTCTCGCAATGGTATTTCAAACCAAAAAATGCTACCAACATCAAGTAAGCTTTCAACATGTAATTCCCCGCCCATCATTTTTACCAACCGCCGGCTAATGGCTAATCCCAAACCAGTGCCTTCTTGTTGCTGACTTTGGTAGCCAACTTGTTGAAACGGCAAGAAAACGGCCTCTATTTGATCGGTGGGAATACCGTAGCCGGTGTCTTCCACTTCAAAACGAATCTTGCCATTGTAGTAGATAACTTTTAACGTGACACTACCGGTGTCAGTAAATTTAACGGCATTACTCAACAAATTCAGCAAGATTTGCCGTAACCGTTTTTCATCCGTCCGCACCGTGGTTGGTAATAGGTATAAGATTTCATAAACCAATTCAATGTTTTTTTGTGCCGCCCGCATTTTCATTAAATCAACAATATTCTGTAAAAAGTCTGGCAGACGAAAATCAATCGGTGTCATTTCTAGTTTATCCGCTTCGATTTTGGATAAATCTAAAATATCATTAATTAAAGTCAGTAAATGTTCGCCGCTGCGGTGAATGATTTGGATACCTTCTTTTTGCTTTTCGGTTAAATTTCTATCCCGATTTAAAATTTGTGTATAGCCTAAAATACCATTCAGTGGTGTGCGTAATTCGTGGCTCATGTTGGCAAGAAAAGCACTTTTGGCTTGGTTGGCTATTTCAGCCGCTTTCTTGGCTTCCTCGGCGGCATTTTTGGCTTCCTCGGCGGTGTTTTTAGCCAATTGTAATTTCGCCTCAGTGCGTTTGCGTTCAGTAATGTCACGCACTATCGCAACAAAAAAGAATTCTCCTTTTCCACCTTTTTCCAACCGATTTGTGTCAACGTTCCCATTTTTCAACGCTGTGTCAGTTTGTACTGAAGGAAAAGGCGTATTCTCTTTAGAAAAGGGGGGCGGTGGGGGAATATGAATATGCTGAAAAAAAGCTTCTACCGGAATCAGCGTGGTATTTTTGTGCTGATGCATGGTTTCAAGCATCAATGACGGTTGCGAACCATCAAGCAAAGGCGCTAGAAATTGACGGGCATTTGTTTCGGTGAGAGAGGGGTTAATGTCCAGTAGAGTCATTTGCAAGAGTTCTTCTTGAATATAACCGACTTGATTGATAGCCCCTTGATTAACATAAAAAAGTTTGAATTTTTTGGCTTCAAACATAAACACACAATCTAATGCCATATCCAACGTTTTTTTGAATTTTTTCAGTTCAATATTAGTAATTTCTAATTGAGCCTCTGTCTTTTTGCGCTCGGTGACATCGCGTGAAATCGCGACAATTTCTTGCATATCGCCGCTTAATGGGTGATACACAACCTGACTGGTTGTTTCAAACCAAATGTACTCACCACTTTTTTTGCGGATTCGGTAACCAATGGGATATCCTATTTGTGAGGCCAGGAAAGTTGAACGGGCTTTGACTGTGAGTTCTTTCAAATATAAGGGATGGAAAAATTCATAAGCGGAATGTCCAATGAGCTCATCTGGTTCATAACCAAGTAAAGTTCGACTGGCAGGTGAGGCATAAAGAAAAACACCGTCAGGGGTATGCCTTGAAATCATATCGGTGGCGTGTTCGGCAAGTAATTGGTAGCGTTCCTTGCTTTCACGGACACTTTCTTCGGCTTGTTTGCGTTTAGTGATATCGACAACAATGCCTTGATAATGAGTGATAGTACTCTCTTGATTCCGTCTAATCCAAGTGCGATCATCAACCCAACACACTTCACCCGTTTTGGTGATAATTCGATATTCCTGAATAAAATCCGTCATACCGGCTTGGCTATACTGAGTCACTTCTTGAACAACGCGACTCAAATCATCGGGATGAATGATGCTGACAAACGGCACACGTCCGTTGTAAAAATCAAAGCAACTATATCCAAATTGCTGAACATTATCAGAGACAAACTCGACTGTCCACTTTTCATCCGCTCGCCAGAGAAAGGTGACAACGGGGCTATGGTTGATAATCTGTTCCAATTCTTTCAGAGCAGCACAGGATTCTCGCAATTGCATTGCCATACTATTGAAAGATTTGGTGAGAGTTCCTAATTCTTCAGCACGCCCAACCGGTAACATTTGCTCCCATTTGCCTGTGGAAAATTGTTGAGCAGCCTGACTCAACACATCAAGAGGCTGGACAATCCATTTAACCGTGCTTAATCCCACTACAATCGCTATTAAACCAGCTAATATAGACAAACAAATAATGGTTATGATGTTGGCATTGAGGCGTTGCATGAAATTGGTTTCTGGCATAATGACGACAATCAGCCAATCCCGTTCATTTTTCAACGGAGTCACTTGTAAGAACTGCCGGTTGCCGTTGAAATAAAAAGTGAGTTGCTTGGCACTCTCAATTCTCCCCAAATTGCCAAATTGTTCAATCAAATACTGTACAGCGGTGCGAATCAATGGAATGTCATTTTCATTTTCATCTGCATCAAGCTGCACAACTTTGTTGGCATCGAAGTCAACGGAACTTCGAGCCACTATTTCTCCAGAGTGTTCTATGATAAAAATCTGTCCTAACAGATTGAGGTTCAAACTATTTAGGAAATTCTGGAAGTTTTCTCTGGCAGAAACTTCCTCAACATTGATCGGTTCAAGACGCACCTTATGTTTAATGAGATGAGGTTGTTCTAAGTGGTGAGTTATATGAACCTGAATGTGAGCCGTCACTTCGTTCAGTAACCGGCTAACGATCTCTTCAACCGCCTGTTGCCCGCTGCGGAACGATAAATACCCCACTAACCCCACTGTCACGACGATTTGGATAACAAAAGGCACAATGAGGATGGTTCGCAGGGAAAATTTCCTAAGCAAATTGGAAGTTAAGCGATTTATGGATTTGAGTAACATAACGTTTTTTTCGGTTGGGGATTGCGAATTAATGATTTGAGAGTTCTGTACATTTCTTATGAATACAACCTTTGAGGTTTGGTTGAAAAGTATTTTAACCCATTTTGCCGTATTTTGGCATTGGGAGCGTTAAATGGGATTTATTTAAATCAATGAGTTACCTTGATAAATACCCTAAAATAGGAATTGTTTAAAAAAGAATTTATGAGGAGAACGAGCCAATGAATGAAGCCTCATCGGCTTTGATTAGCGGCTTTATAAATCAATTCATCAAACCGTCTTTCTTAAAAACATTTTTTTCTGTTTACAAAGTAAAACTGTTAAAAAGCACGCTCATTGAAGCTTGGACAGAAAATGAACCCTGTGCCTGTATTTACGATTTCCAAAATCGTTGTATTCGTCAGTTGTCGTTGTGTTTAATTCGTTTATTTCTGGGATTAGTTGTACTTGTTGTTTGTGCAGGAATTGTGGCGAGGTGGCGTTGAGAAAGCTTTGAAGCGAAGCTCGGTGACTCTTGAGAATGGGTGGAATATAATTTGCTCCAATAATGATAGGAACATTTTTTGCTTAAGAAAATATAGCCGTTTTTATATGGTTAAATTGTCCAAAAATATCAGGTAGTTCCTCCATACAAACCAGTGGAGGTTATAAAAATCAATGAGTGACATTAATGTGCCGTTCTATAAATTGAGGTATTGTGCTTAATTTTGTTAAACCAAAATATCAAAACGCAGGCAAAGCTCAGGGGGGGTTATTTTTGGGCTTACTTGCCTTTGGTTTGCAATTCCAGTTCCTAATTCCTGGTTCCATAATCCCTGTTCATAATTGCCCATTCTCAATTTCCATAATTTGAACACTTCCATTGGTTTGTAGGGACTACCAAATATCAAAAGGTTTACCTTCAAAGAGTTTACAAATATGTCCCACCTGTCCTTAATTAGAAGCTGACATTGACTAAAGTCCTTAATTGTGCCAGAACCTGGCAAAAACGCATGGCAGATGGGACACATCCGAAACTATGCACACAGAGAGCACTTTTGAAGACTAATTCAAAGCGTTATTTTAGGATCGAAAAATGAAAAAAGTTCAATTTATGACGGTGGTAAAATTTTTTGCTTAATCGCTTTAGGGCTTTTGGCGAAAAACCTTGAAAAAAAGCGAGCTATTGTACGCCTAGTTTTTTGAAATACAACGCTTTTTTATCGTACACACAAAATCTTTCATTCAATATCAATGATCAGGTGGGACGCAATAATAGTGGAAACTTTCTTAATAAATTTTCCAGATAAGTCAAATCTGGCAACCAAACTGTATCCTCATTGTACATCACACTGGAAACCAAGCCCATGCGTTCTTCGGCATTTGAATTGGTTAAATCGGCCTCTTTCACTGTAAAGGCGCGTGGTACTTCAACAGTTCTAAAAGCGTAAAAAGGCATTGATTGGGTGGTTTCCAAACCATACAACACCACAGTGCGGTATTTTTTGACTGGGGTTGCAATTTGTGGCAATGACAAGGCTTCTTCAATTGATAATAATGGGATATTTTGATCACGCCAATTGATAATGCCTAACAACCAATTGGGCTGGTTGTCAGCTACCTGCTCAGGTTCACCACAAGAACACACTTCGGCAACTACCGCATTTGGTAGCAGCAGTTGTCCACCTCCAATCGGAATCAAAAGGCAACGTACTATCTTATTTAGCATTTCAAATTCCTATAAATGGAAAATAAATATATACCAATACCTTCACTGTTTTTGCTAATGCCGAATAACGAATAAACGTCTGGTAAAAACAAACTAATAAATGATGTCTTATGCTCTTAATACCTTCGCCAATAAAAGTTTAGGGGTTCAGGAGTTCAGTCTTTTTTACGTTCGAGAGATTTTCAAATTGACGTTCCCACACGGTTTGTAAAAATTTAGACAACATTCCTTAAAAATCGGATTGGGATTTGGCACAGAACATTTAAATCACTCACTATTTGATTATTAAAATAAAATAATAAAACAGTTTGTTAAACCACCCTTTGTATTTGCTTCCCATTAATTTATTAAAAAACCATGAATTATAAAGTTAGCGAAGGTATTGATGCTCTGATAAAACGTTTTTTTTGATGCTAAATCACACCAACTACAGCACGTAACGAATAACTGACTGATATAAAATGATCCTCTTAATTCTTTAAGATTACCCATTCGCCATTCGCTATTTGTGAAGATATTAAACGCACTTTTAAACCGTGAAAATGAATTTGAGGTTTCGGGAATCTTGATGAATTCTCGAAACAACCGCAAATTCATGCATAATGAACGAAACAACCCACCGGCGCGTATGGTGTAGATATAAACTTTCCCGGCGTTCGTTGCTACCATTGCGCGTATCTAGTGTGGTTTGGTAAAGGTTGTTTCAGCGAGTAAAGCATTAATGTTTTCAATCAGTTCAGTTTCAATAAATGGCTTGCCTAAGTAACTGTTGATACCAATTTTTTCGGCTTTATCACGATGTTTAGTCCCAGTACGCGAGGTAATCATAATAATGGGTAGATGTTTCAACTCTGGACGGTTACGCACATTGGTGGCTAATTCGTAGCCATCCATACGTGGCATTTCCACATCAAGCAACATTAAATCTGGAATAGTATCCTGTAATTGAGTTATTGCATCGATGCCATCTTTGGCCGTAATCACTTCCATGCCTTGCCGTTTCAGTAAACGAGCAGTGACTTTACGCACGGTAATCGAATCATCTACCACCATAATAGTCTTAGCGGCTGGTTTCTCTTCTTCAGCAATTTCAGAAACTTGGCTAGAAGCCAGCAACGGTGTGGCCTCGGTACGAGTGAGGGTAGGTATATCTAAAATCAGCACCACTCGCCCATCACCTAGAATAGTTGCTCCAGTTATCCAACGAATCGCACCAATTTGAGGCCCGATGGATTTTACCACAATTTCTTTGCTGCCTTCAATACCATCAACCAACAAAGCGGTTCGACGTTCACCGGCACGGACTAATAATGTCGGAATTAATGACATATCTAGCGAAGCGATTTGCCCAAAGCCTAACAATTCCCCTAGATAACTGACACGGTAATCATTGTCGATGTATTTGTAATAACGCACATTGTCGGCATCGCCAAGCATTTCGGCGCGAGAAGCACGCATCACAGCCTCCACATTATTCATAGGAATTGCCATTGTTTCTTCACCCACATGCACCAACAGTGCTTGATTAATGGTTAGGGACAATGGTAGGCGAATTTCAAATGTGGTACCGACACCGGATTTAGAGTGAATCTGTAAACTAGCACTTAACTGTTTGATTTCACTGGAAACCACATCCATGCCCACCCCACGCCCGGAGACTTGAGTAATCGTCTTAGCTGTGCTGAAACCCGGTTCAAGAATACATTGCATTAGTTCATAATCACTTATTACGGTATCAGGTTTAATTAACCCGCGTTCTTCCGCTTTCTGGCGGATAGCATGCAGATTCAAGCCCGCGCCGTCATCGCTAAGTTTAATGATAAGTTCTGCACCTTCCCTAGAAATATCTACCGCAATTTTCGCAATGGTGGATTTACCAGCTTGTTGACGAGTTGGAGCATCTTCAACGCCGTGCCCAATGGCATTTCTCAGCAGGTGTTCAAGGGGAGCGACAATGCGATTAAGAACAGTTCTTTCAAACTCGATATTTTCGCCGTTGATAATGAAATCTACTTGCTTATGCAATTCTCTTGCTGTCAATCTAGCAATCCGTTGTAAACGGGGGGAAATTTTCGCAAAAGGTATCATACGAGTACGCATGATATTTTCTTGTAACTCTGCACCAATGCGGCTTTGTTGAATCAACAGCGAATCACTTTGTCGCGTTAGCTGATTGAGAACGTCTTGAATATCCGCCAAGTCATTGATGCTTTCCATAAGACTACGCGATAATTGCTGCATCACAGAAAAGCGATCCAATTCAAGCAGGTCAAATTCTTGACCATCATCCGTGACTCCGGTTGGCCCACCAAAGTGGGAAAGAATTTGTGCTTCTGTTTCTATTTCCAAACGCCGTAATTGATCGCGCAAACGTATCACCGTTTGTTCCATTTCTTCGAGATTGTTTTTAGTTGATCCCTGTTGTTGTTCTATGTGAGCACGGGAAATGGATAATTCGCCGGCCAGATTGGTGAGTTTATCAATCAACGTTGCCCGTACTCGGATCCTATCATCTGTATCAACTTCAGTGTCTTTTCCATCGTCAATTGGCTTATAGTCATCAGCTTCGTCCTTTTTAGGCTTAGGCTTAGGCTTATTGCTAACTACCGGGATAGCGTCGGCAGGTTCTTCATCAATTGCCGCATTGATTTGCTCAATCAAATCTGTCGGCATGTCCAAGGGTACGCCAGAGCGCACTGCTTCAAGCATGGCTGCCAGTTCATCCACACTATTTTGTATGATATCTTGCAGCTTGGCATTGGTTTGGGCGGTTCCATCAACAATCCGTGTGAGTACCGACTCCAGATGGTGACTCAGATTACCCATTTGGGCAATACCCACCATACGAGCTCCACCTTTAAGGGTATGTAGTTCACGCTGTAATTCCTTCATCAACTGCATATTTTTAGGCGAAGATTGCCAACGTTCTAGCAGAGATTGGGTTTTTTCGAGAATTTCTTCAGCCTCTTCGAGAAATAGCTCCAGGAATTCATCTGTGGCATCTGGCACGCTCTCTTCAACCGGTGGTGGTGTAGTGGGGGGTGACTTTGGTGCGGGACTCGGGCTCGTTTGGGGGGTGGTAGAAGATAAGGATTCCAGCGATATTTGCACATTATCCAACAGTGTTTTCTGTTGCTTTTCATTGACTGGCTTACCTTCAAGTAAATTTTCAATCAGGTGATTCGCTTCATTAAAAAATGCGAGTATGTTGGAGGTGACTTCCGTTTTTCGCTCAAGTAAGGTTCTCGCATAATTTTCCATCGGTGCCGCAATGTCTGAAATGACTGAAAAATCGACACTCCGTGAACTGCCGTTAAGCGTGTGAAAAGCACGCACCATTTCAGTGTCAATGCCTACCTGTAAATTTTGTTCCAAATTTTTGATAATATTTTTCAAGTGGCTGATATGCTCACTGGCTTCTGTTTTGAAAATATCAAAAAGTAATGGATCAATTTCTTCCGTTTCTAGACTTTCTGTGGTGAGCGAAGTATCTTGAGAGGGAACGTTTATAGATAAGTTATCATTGTCATTTTCAAATGAGAATGCTTCCGTTTCAAGTACAATATCACCACCTGGTAAACTTTCCGCATTTATTTCCAACTCTTGTTCAAGCGTACTGAAGTCCAGTACTTCCAATTCGCCTGAAGGCAGAAAGCCTTCTAGTTCATTATCAAGAAAGTTGTTGTCTATCTCCAGTTCCACACCTTCAAAACTAATGTCCCCCTGTTCAGTTTCACCTTCAGGTAAGTTAAAAAGTCCATCAGCTGCAAAATTATCGAAATTATCAGCTTCCATTTCGAGTCCACCGGTAGCTAAAGGCTCCGTCAAAACTTCTGTTTCATTTTTATTCAAATGCTCATTCGCTGGGAACGGAGGAACAGTGACATTTTCACTCTCATTTGCCGACAGATTGTTGGTACTCTCTTTATCTGGTTGTTCCGGTTTTAACACCGGTTCCGGTTTAGTACCTACGTCCGGCAGGGCATCACTGGCATGCTTAAACTCATCAAGATTAACCTTATTTTTTTGAGTCAAAGAGTCCGCTTGTGAAATGAGGATAACAACTTCCTTTGGTGTCGGTTGATTGTGCTGAAACTGTTCAACCAAGCTTGGCAGCACTGTTATAACTTGCTCAATGAGCGAAAACAGATCGTTACTGCTCGGTAGTGTGCCTTCAAAAACTCGATTGAGCATATTTTCAAAGCGCCAACCTAACTCTCCAATCACCGTTGCGCCCACTAACCGTCCACTGCCTTTCAGCGTATGAAAACTGCGCCGTAAGGTTTTCAGAGATTCAGAATCGGTTTGATTCTCTTTCCAAAGCTTAAAGTGGGTGATAATTTCTTGAAGCACTTCATCAACTTCTTCCACGAAGATTTCAATAATTTCTTCGTCTATTTCTGAGCTATGTGTTTGTTCGGGAATTTCAAGCAATTGCATATTAGTTAGAAGGATTTGGTTGTCAGTTAATCAGATTATTTAGTATCCAGAAAAGTTTGGTTCCATGTCAATACGGAGAAAGGTTTGACAAACCTTTCTTAGTCTGCTCTAGAATTTATCGGGATCACTACAAGCGTTATAAAAAACACTAACTCTGTCGTTTCGTTGTTTCTATAGTTATCCAGAAAATAGTCCTATAAAACTCAGCATTCGCTTAATAATTTGTTAAAATAATTAATTTAAACTCAAATAAAAACGATACTTGCTATTCGCTTAATAATAAGCTAAAAAATTTAATTAATTTAATATCGAAGTAAATCATTTCAGTTATATTTTTAAGGCGGAACTGCATACTTGGATGGGAAGTTCAGCCTATAAAATAGTGTTTTCTATAATAACTTTGTTATTAGTAAGGTACTAAAATTACTAAAATTACCTTGACTTTAAATGTATCAGTTTATTAACGATATAAAAAATAAATTTTTTATGATTTTATTGAGCGAATGAAGAGTATGTTATGTAATAACCCATTAGATATCATTGAGTTATAACTTAACCTTTAATATCAATAAATTAGTAGCTCATACAGCTTCCCAAAATGACGCATTTAAATTCTGATCTCATCAAAATATAATATAGTTCTCATGTTTTTCAATAAATAACTTATATTAAGCGAATGAGGAGTAAAAGTTTAGGGCTTCCATCCAGAAAAGTTCGGTACCAGAACTTCAATGTTTTGAAAATACCGAAGTTATGAAAAAAATAATTTTTCTGGATGATTCAGTAGAATAGTGGGTAATATAGTTTTTCATAAAATAGGAGTTCAAATTTTAGTTTGGATTGCCCAAACTAAAGTTGGGGCACTGCCAAACAAAATATTTATCTAAAACACTATAGGTATACGAAACGTACTTGAAGTTTGTGATATGTGAGAGAAATCTATTTTTTGAAGAGGCACCTTTCAACAAAAGTGAGTGGTTGACAGTTTGTTTGTAAGACAAGGGTAATGGGCTTCTGGGGTAATAGAATTGTTTTTCTCAATACTTCAAAAATTTAGCGAATAGCAAATAAACCAAAAATAATTATTGCTGTAAATAATCCTGTGACACCCAACCCCATCCCTTCTCAAGATGGGACTTACAAATTACAGCAATAAATAATTTAAAAATAATCAATTCTGTCATCTTCTTTGATAGAAAAAATTTTTTGATGTTAAACCACAACAAATTCAGTACTTAACTTATAACTTACTGAAATATAAAGTAGAAAGTAAATTAATCAGTTGTTATTCGTTATTGGCAAAAATATTGTTTTTCTTACACCTGTTTGAAATCAAAAAACCGTCTTAAAAATAAATGCCATTATCTTTCTTCTACAAATATTCTAAACTTTAATCTTCAATTGAACCTAAAGCTTCAAACCGATTTCATCAAACCCATTACCTATTGCTTTGATAAACTGTTAATGCGAATTAAGAGTTAAAATTCTTGTATCTAATAAAAATAACCGTTTAGAAAATTTTTATGTTGTAGTATTTTGAGTTGGCTATTTTAATAGCTTGATTTTCAATGAGTTTTTCAACCCTTAATTTCGCATTGTTAACTATTTTTTAGAAAATACTTACTTACGGGTGGCCTTGAAGAAATAGTATTTCTTGGAAGCGTTATATTTTCACGAAACTTATGGGCGTACAATGGGTAACCCAAAATTCCTCATTTTCTAATTTCCTAATTTCCTCGTTTCCTAATTTGAGTGAATTTGAGCGCATTTTCATTTTCAGAATAACCTACCCATTGATTTTACTATACTAAAGCTTATAAAAAACATGTTCGGGTAAAGTGTTTTAGACTTTACCCGCGACACTTGTGCATGACAATTTTTGTTACAACGGGAATCCACCGTGAAAACGGGAACCCACTGTTGCAGTTTAAATAAATAATAAGTGGGTAGTAATTTATGAGTTCCTGAATTTTCAAATTGTTGGTGATGTTTTTGAGACAATATATATAACAGTGATGGATACTATCCCCCTTCGGTATAGCATCCGTTTTTTCGTTTAGAACCTTGAGTAAAAGCCTTCTGAACTTCTAAATTCATTTTTTAAACGACTCATTAATAACTATTCACTGCCCACTGAGCCCTTTTAACCGCTTCTCAGTCACATCAAGGATATCATCAGCGTCCATAGGATTACCAGCGAGCGTGTCTAAATAAAGCT
>QNER01000054.1 GCA_003646175.1 Candidatus Parabeggiatoa sp. nov. 1 | reverse complement strand
TTTGTGGGTTATTTTGGTTATGAACTCAAAGCGGATTGCGAGGGTGAACAAGCGCATACTTCCCCACTACCTGATGCCAATTTTTTGTTTGCTGATCGCATAATTGCTTTTGATCATCAAGAAAAAACTCTTTACCTTGTTTGTTTAACGGAAAAAGGTAATGCAACAGATTCTGTTACTTGGTTTAATCAGGTAGAGGAGAAGTTACAGGGATTATCAAAGCCACCTGAGATAGTGCCAGACACTCTAAATCCTATTCACTTTGAACTGAGTCGTCCTAAAAAAAGGTATTTAAGCGACATAGAGTGTTGCTTTGATGAGATCAATCGGGGTGAAAGTTATGAGATATGTCTTACTAATCATTTACGTTCTCAGGAACAACCTGATCCCTTGACATTTTATCGTCTCCTACGCCAGCACAATCCGGCACCGTATGCCGCTTTTTTACGCTTTAATGAAACGTCAGTTGTTTGTTCCTCACCAGAACGTTTTCTCAATATTTCAAAAGACCGGTGGGTGGAATCAAAGCCAATTAAGGGAACCTGCAAGCGTGGTAAAACCCCTGAAGAAGACCAGTTGTTGAAGGAAAATTTGCGTGGCCATGAAAAAGATCGTTCCGAAAATCTTATGATTGTTGACTTGCTACGCAATGATTTAGGGCTAGCTTGTGAGGTGGGCACAGTCACGGTTCCTAAACTCATGAATATTGAGACTTATGCGACTGTCCATCAGATGGTCAGTACTGTGCGTGGTCATCTACGTTCTGATGTACGCCCGGTAGATTGTGTGCATCTGGCTTTTCCAGGTGGTTCTATGACTGGGGCACCTAAGAAAAGAACCATGGAAATTATTGACCGACTAGAGACAGAAGCGCGAGGTATCTACTCGGGTAGTATTGGGTTCCTAGCGCTTAATGGCGCGGTTGATCTAAACATCGTGATCCGCACAGCGGTCATGTCGCCCTCTGAGATGACCATTGGCGTAGGGGGTGCCATAGTTGCACTTTCTGATCCAGAGGCTGAATTCGAGGAAACCATGCTCAAGGCCCAAGCGCTTGTAGAAACCGTTGGGCGGATGACAGCGAATCACGATAGACCGACTCAAGTGTTGTTTGATTAGATATCTTTGGTGTTATCGATTTTGGATTTTGGATTTTGGATTTTGGATTAAGATCGAAACATTGTTTGATCTAAAATCACATCAAAACGATTTTCACGATTTTCAAGTAGTTTCGTATATTTTCAATAATTAAAGAAATCCGATTTGTTAAAAAAATCTGATTTCTTTCATGTACATGTACCATTATGAATATTGCACAACATTTGGAACGCGCTCAGCGTCTTTTTCCAAATAAACCGGCCCTCCTTTTTGAAGGACAGTCTTTTACCTATCGTGAACTTGACGAAATGAGCAACCGCGTGGCAAATGGTCTAGCAGGGCTAGGCGTTTCGTGCGGTGACCGCGTCGCCTTATTTTTACCCAATATTCCCCCATTTGTGATAGTTTATCTCGGCATTCAAAAAATAGGTGCGGTAGCCGTTTCCATCAACTCGACATTCAAGGCTCAAGAAACCAAGGTTATTCTTACCGATAGTGGCGCATCGGTCGTTGTAACAACAGAAAGTTTACGCACCAACGTGCCCGCTGAAGAGTTACCTCAGTTAAACACGATTTTAATCGCAGAGGGCGAAGCCCAAAAAACGGATATTGACTTGAGTGATTGGATGGCTAAAGCCTCACCTAATGCACAGATGATTGACAGAGCGCATGATGATCCGGCTGTGATTCTTTACACCTCAGGCACCACCGGATTTCCCAAAGGAGCGACGCTGTCGCATGGCAATGTGATTTTAAATATACGGATGTGCGTTTACACATTCAGGACACACCCAGATGATCGGATTCTGTTATTTTTACCAATATTCCATAATTTTGGGCAAAACGCCGCGTTCAATACCTGCTTCGAGGCTTGCGCGACGTTGGTATTGCACCGCGAATTTGAGATCGAATCCGTGTTAGAATCCATTGTCAGAAACAAAGTCACCACTTTCTTTGGTGTACCTACTATCTATACTCTTTTGTATGACAAGGCATCTGCCGAGCAAATGCGTTCAGTGCGCTACTACATTTCCGCAGCCGCCACCCTGCCCGTGGTAATGGCCAAAAAGTGGCACGACAAGTTTGGTGTTTTCATCAACAACGGCTATGGCTTAAGTGAAACCTCCCAAGTTTGCTTTAACCATTTTTTCAAACACAAACCTGGTGATTCGGTTGGCTCGCCGCTTGAAGGGATTGATGTGAAAATCGTCAATGCTGAGGGGCGTGAGGTCGCATCTGGCGAAGTGGGCGAAGTGGCTATTCGTGGGTCCAATGTCATGTTGGGGTACTGGAATCGGCCGGCCGAAACGGCTGAAGCCATTAAAGAGGGATGGTTTCACACCGGCGATATTGGCAAAATGGACGACGAGGGCTATTTCTACATAGTGGATCGCGTCAAAGATATGATTAATGTCGGTGGGCTTAAGGTATACCCCTCTGAGGTTGAAAATTTCCTTTATCAACACCCTGCGGTGGCAGAGGCTGCGGTTTATGGCGTGCAAGAACCCTTACTAGGTGAACAAGTCCGAGCAAGCGTGGTCCTCAAACCGCAGCAGGTGGTGACTGAAGAAGAAATTATCACGTTTTGTCGCCAACAAATGGCCGATTTCAAAGTACCAAGTATTATTGAGTTTGTTGATTCATTACCTAAAAGCAAAACGGGCAAAATACTGAAGCGAATGCTTCGAGAAAAGGTACAAAAACCGCATGACTCTGAAGAACCTGCAGTGCCTTCGGTACCGCACAGTGATATCCCGTCACATTCCCAACAAGCTATTAAAGCAACTGAAAACTGGATAGCGGACTGGTTGGCTAAAAGACTGGGACTTGCGGTAGAAGCCATAAAAACTGATCAACCCTTTGAGGAATATGGTATGACTTCAGCCTTAGCCGTTCATTTAGCCCAAGAATTAGGTGACTGGTTAGGACGTTCACTACCCCCGGTTATCGCGTGGAATTTTTCAACGATTGAAGCGATGGCTTCTCACTTAGCAGGTAAAAGTTTGGAAACCTCAGATCAACAACCCAACGTGGTGGATAATAAATCGGCACACAAGACAGAATTAAGCGCTCTTTCAGACAGTGACTTGGCTACATTACTGGCCGCTGAAATCGAAGCTGCAAAGAAGAATGGTTAACTTGACAATGTCACATTTCAATTAAAAGTGATAGATGCCTTAAAAAAAGCGGTTTTACATCACTTTTAATTGCACCCGTCCAAGTTGTCCAAGATAAATCTGGGACTCCTAAAAAATCCCAGCACCTCTTTTTTGAATAGTAGAACTTAAAATCAACTAAAGGCATACAATGAGCCAAAATTCAACTAACCAATCTTCTTATCGCCCCTTACTGGAAAATGCGTTGCTAGAGTTACGCAAAACGCGTACAAAACTTGAGACCATTAAGGAAGCACAGAACGAACCCATTGCCATTATTGGCATGGGCTGTCGTTTGCCGGGCGGTGTCGATACGCCAGACAAATTCTGGTCCCTGCTACATAATGGGGTAGATGCAATAACAGATATTCCACCCTCTCGATGGGACATCAATGCATACTATGACTCTGATCCGGATGCACCGGGCAAGATGTATGTAAAAGCGGGCGGCTTTTTGGATGATGTCGAGCAATTTGATCCGCTGTTTTTTGGGATGGCCCCACGGGAAGCCATCAGCTTAGACCCACAACAGAGATTACTTTTAGAGGTGTGCTGGGAAGCCCTAGAAAATGCAGGGTTAGCCGCCGATAAGCTGAAGGGCAGCAAGACTGGCGTATTTGTTGGTCTGTTTTGGGACGACTATGCGGCCTCGCATTTGTACGCAGACGACACCAGTCAGATTGATGGTTATCGTATGTTGAGTAACCTGCGTAGTCTCTCGGCAGGTCGCCTCGCCTACATTTTGGGGCTACATGGGCCCGCCATGCAAGTAGACACAGCGTGTTCCTCTTCGTTGCTGGCCACGCATCTCGCCTGCCAATCGCTACGCAACCAAGAATGTCATTTGGCTATCGCGGGTGGCACGAGTCTGATTCTCACCCCACAAGAGACAATCGGTCTTTGTCGGATCAGGGCGCTTGCGGCTGATGGTCGTTGCAAAACCTTCGATGCGAAAGCCGATGGTTTTGGGCAAGGTGAAGGATGTGGTCTTGTGGTACTGAAGCGCTTGTCGGATGCGCTCAAAGACGGTGACAATATTCTCGCCTTGATTCGGGGTTCTGCGGTCAACCATGATGGTCGCAGTAATGGTCTCACCGTGCCCAATGGTACCGCTCAAGAAGCACTGTTGCGTCAAGCATTGACCAATGCGGCAGTAGAGCCTGAACAAATACAATATATAGAAGCACACGGAACAGGTACTTCCTTGGGCGATCCGATTGAGGTGTTAGCCTTGGCCAAAGTCTTAGGACAAAAACGTCAAGCACCGCTTGCTATGGGTACCGTCAAGACAAATTTGGGTCATTTGAAATCGGCGGCTGGGGTGGCTTCGTTGATGAAAGTCGTGCTTTCGCTCCAACATGCTGAAATTCCACCTCATTTGCACTTGACCGAACCAAACCCCCATATTCCTTGGGACGAGCTACCACTCACTGTTCCCACAGAACCGACCGCATGGACGGATGAAACTAAGCGAGCGGGAGTGAGTTCGTTTGGCATGAGTGGGACTAATGTGCATGTCATTGTGGAGGAAGCACCTAAAAACCAAGCAGTACCGACAGTGGAATCAAAAATCCAGCTATTAGTACTGTCAGCAACCACCGAGGAAAGGCTCCAAGTCTATGCCAAAAAGATCATAGATTTCTTAGAGTCCAAACCCGCCAAAAAGAATATTTCTCTTGCTAACCTCACTTACACCTTACAAGTGGGCCGAAAAGCCATGGCAGAGCGGCTAGCGATGGTCGTTTCTAGCCTTGAAGAGGTGAAAAACCAATTAACGCAATACCTTCAAGGACAAACGTCGATAGAGGATTTTTATCGCGGCAACATTGAGACGAACAAAGCTCAATCCGAACTGTTAATTGAAGGAAGAGAAGGTGAAGAATTTGTCAAAATTATTATTACTGACAAAAAACTTAATAAACTGGCCCAACTGTGGGTATCTGGGCTAAACATCGACTGGCAATTGCTTTATCCGAACCAAAAGCCGCAACGTATTTCCCTGCCAACCTATCCCTTTGCGAGGAAACCATATTGGATACCGATCGCAAAATTCCAACGTAAAGCGGTTGGTGAGATAGGTCAAATGGCCAAACTTCACCCCTTGCTTGATAGCAATACCTCAACCTTGAGCGAGCAAAAATTTACCACTAAACTGACGGGCGAAGAGTTTTATCTGACTGACCATGTTATCGGCTCACAAAAAACTTTACCTGGGGTTGCCATCCTTGAAATGGCCCGCGCTGCCGGGGAAATTGCCGGCGAGAGAAAGGTACAAATACTCACCAATATGGTGTGGGCACGACCGATTACTGTGTCCGACACACCACAGTCGGTTCACATCAGTTTATATCCCGACAACAGCCGGCCACAACAGGTGGAATTTGAGGTAAGCACCCTTTTAAATAATCAGCAAAGGCAGGTACATGTTCAAGGAAAATTGAGTTATGAGAGCCAAGCGGTCATAGATTCTGAAAAAGTTGATATTGAAGCTATCCAAAACCGTTGCCCTGAGACTTTAACCGGTACCGAATGCTACAAGTTGTTTCAAGCCACTGGCCTCAACTATGGCCCTAGATTTAAAACGATTCAAGCATTATATTGTAATGACACCGAAGCCTTATCCCGTCTTCAATTACCGACGGGCTTGACAGACGGTTTTAACAACTTTGTCCTGCATCCATCATTAATGGATGGAACCCTGCAAACAGTGATAGGGTTGACGGGCCATACAACCTCTGATACACCCTATCTTCCTTTTGCCTTAGGAAAGGTGGAACTTTTCCGGCCGTTGTCAGACAATTGCTATGCTTATGTACGCTGGGCAGGCTCGCCCGCAGCGGCCGATGCCCCCGTCAAAAAATTTAACATTTCCATTCTAAATGAAGCGGGAATCGTTTCCGTTCGTATTGAAGACTTTGCGGTTCGGGCATTGAAACAATCCGCCGAAACTTCGGTCACAATGTACTTCCAAAGCGTGTGGAAACCCGCAATACTTTCAGTCCCAACGGAACCGCGATTGCCCACAGGTTCCCTATTACTATTTGATACGAATGATATTCTGCACCTGCGTTTGAACGAGCTATTAGAAACAGCGGTTATTTTGGTCATGCCTGGCGATCACTACCAAGTATTGGGCCCTCACACCTATTCCATTCATCCCAACCACCTGGCCGATTACCGTCAATTGCTGACCACTCTCACGCAGCAGAATCGGCAGCCCAGCCACATCATTCATCTGTGGTCACAAGCCCCGTTTGTCACTGAGTCTGCGGATATTCTGAACGCTCAGATTGAAAAGAGCCTCTTTTCGATTTTCCACCTCAGTCAAGCCTTACTTGAGCAAAAACTCAAAGATCCAATTCAACTACTGTACATCTATTTAGAAACTGAAGAGGCACCGCAACCCCAGTACGCGGCTCTCAGTGGGTTTGCTAAAACGATTCGCCTAGAAAATCCGAAGTTAAGTTACCAAACCGTCGCCTTGCCTACTTTGGACAAGCTGGAAGATATCGTTTTGGCCGAATTTAAAGCCACCCAAGATATTGAGATTCGCTATTTGGCGGACCAACGTTGGGTCAAACATCCACAAGAATGGACACCGGCTCAGGCAACAAAAACCACGCTACCGCTCTTAAAAGAAAACGGGGTTTATTTGATAACAGGTGGTGCTGGGGGCTTAGGGCTTATTTTTGCCGAATACTTGGCTAAGCACTTTAAAGCCAAACTGGTTCTCAGCGGTCGTTCAGAATTGAGTCGGGAACAAACCGATAAAATTCAATCACTTAATTTGTTGGGTGCGGAAGTACTCTATCGAAAAGCCGATGTTTCTAAGCGCGAAGATGTGGAGGCCCTCATTGCCCAAACAAAATCCCATTTTAACGAAATCAATGGCATTATTCATAGTGCTGGCGTGATTCGAGATGCTTTAATCTTCAGGAAAACCCCGCTTGATATGACCCAAGTGTTGGCCCCGAAAGTTTCTGGTACGGTGTATTTGGATGACGCGACCCTATCCGAACCACTTGATTTCTTTGTGCTATTTTCTTCCATTGCGGCAGTGATGGGTAATGTGGGGCAATGTGATTATGCTTATGCGAATAGTTTTCTGGATAATTTTGTGACGTGGCGTGAAGGGCTTCGGGCTGCTAAAAAACGCGTTGGCAAAACGCTTTCTATCAACTGGCCCTTATGGCAGGAAGGGGGAATGGGTGTTGATGAAGCAACCGCCAACTGGCTGAAACAAGTCATGGGTATGGTGCCATTAAGCACAGCAAATGGTCTTGTCAGCTTTGAAACCTGCCTACAAGAATTAACTGGGCAAGTGTTGGTGGTAGAAGGAGAAGCACAACAGGTAAAAAACGCGTTAAATCTGGTGAATCAGGCTCCCAAGCCTGTGGCAAGTCACCAGCAGAAAGAATTGAGTGATACCGACAAAACACAACTACAGGCACAAACAGAAAACTATTTAAAAGCCCTGTTAGCTAAAGAAATAAAGCTCGAACTGACCGATATCCGTGTCCATGATCCGTTAGAAAAGTATGGAATAGACTCAGTAATGATAATGAGTTTGACCCGCCAACTGGAGAAAGATTTCGACGAGCTCTCAAAAACCTTATTTTTTGAATATCAAACCCTCCAAAAACTCGCAGGCTATTTTATTCAGCACCACCGAGAACAAGTGATTGAAAAACTGGGTGGATTGAACAAAGCGCGAACGGAAACCCAAACCCACGAGATTAAGGACACCGACGCGACTGAATTGGTGAGTTTAACGACTCGCTCTCGTTTTGTAAAAACAGTTTCTTCAAACATCGATACGGCTCTTCCCGTCGATATCGCCATTATAGGTGTCAATGGCCGCTATCCGCATGCCCCAGATTTGGCCACGTTTTGGGACAATTTAACGGCAGGTAAAGATTGTGTTACCGAAATTCCTATTGAACGATGGGATTATCGTCAATACTATGACTCCGATAAGGAGAAAGCTGGCAAGGCTTACAGTAAATGGGGCGGCTTTATTTCTGAAGTCGATCGATTTGATCCGTTGTTTTTCAATATTGCTCCCCGAGAAGCTGAATTAATGGATCCACAAGAACGTCTGTTTTTGGAAACCGCGTGGCACACGTTAGAAGATGCGGGTTACACCAAAGCACGTCTGTGGCAAAAACCTGTGGGAGTCTTCGTAGGCGTGATGTGGAGCGAATATCAATTATTTGGGGCTGAGGAATCTCTCAAAGGGTATCCGATTGCGCCAAGTTCTTCTTTTGCCTCAATTGCCAATCGAATTTCTTACTATTTCAATTTTACTGGGCCCAGTTTTGCGTTAGACTCCATGTGTTCTTCCTCTCTGACGGCTATCCACCTCGCGTGTGAAAGTCTCAAGAAAGGGGAAAGTGAAATAGCCCTCGCTGGCGGTGTCAATGTTTTAATACATCCACAGAAATATCTTTCTTTAAGTCAGGGAAGATTTGCCGCAAGCGATGGACGTTGCCGCACCTTTGGTGAAGGTGGGGACGGCTATGTGCCTGGTGAAGGTGTAGGAGCCGTTTTACTCAAACCACTTAATAAAGCGATAGCCGATAACGATCAAATTTATGCGGTGATTAAGGGCAGTTCTCTCAATCATGGCGGTAAAACGAACGGTTATACGGTGCCAAATCCAAACGCTCAAGCAGAACTGATAGCCGCTACCCTTAAAAATACCAAAATAGAGCCAAGAACCCTAAGTTATGTCGAGGCTCATGGTACGGGAACCTCATTGGGCGACCCCATTGAGATAACTGGCCTAAAGAAAGCCTATCAAGCGCACACTTCTGAGACGCAATATTGTTCTATAGGTTCGGTGAAATCCAATATTGGGCATCTAGAATCAGCTGCGGGTGTTGCTGCCTTAACGAAAGTGCTTTTACAGATGAAGTATAAGCAATTGGTGCCATCGCTGCATTCTGAGCATTTAAACCCCAATATCAACTTTGCCGATACACCATTTTATGTTCAGCAGACGCATACCGAGTGGAACCCCCCAGTTATAAAAGAGAATGGCGAAGAAAAACGCTATCCCAGACGTGCGGGTATCAGTTCGTTTGGAGCTGGCGGTGCTAATGCCCACTTGATACTGGAGGAATACGAGCCGCCCTTGGCAAAGGCCGAGATTGCCAGCCAAGAACCCCAACTCATTGTTCTGTCTGCTAAAAATGAAGACCGGCTTCATGCCTATATCCAGAAGATAATAGACTTCTTAAGTCGCCCAGCCAATTTATCTCTCGCTAATTTGGCCTACACCTTGCAAGTGGGCCGCGAAGCGATGGCCGAACGGTTGGCTATGGTGGCTTCGAGTGTTGATGACGTTATCGATAAATTAACGCAATACGCTCAGGGCAAAACGGAGATAGAAGCTTTTTATCGCGGCAATGTTAAGACAAGTAAACCCCAATCCGAGTTATTGCTTAAAGGAAAAGCAGGGGAAGCTTTTCTGAAAGTGGTTATTGAAGAAAAAGAACTCAGTCAATTGGCACAATTGTGGGTTTCTGGGGTAGACATAGATTGGCAATTGCTCTATCCGAACAACAAACCGCAACGTATTTCTGTGCCAACTTACCCGTTTGCCAGAGAGCGGTATTGGATATCCACCACGGAACCCAAGAGCATCGTTTTTGGTCGGCCAGGCCAAACAGCCAAACTTCACCCCTTGCTTGATAGCAATACCTCAACTCTGGCCGAACAAAAATTTACCACCTCGTTGACGGGTAAGGAATTCTACCTGACCGACCATGTTGTCGCTGGACATAAAACCTTACCCGGGGTGGCCATTCTTGAAATGGCGCGTGCGGCTGGTGAATTAGCGGGAGAACAACCGGTGATGAGACTGACCAACATTGTTTGGGCGATACCCATTACGGTGTCCGACACGCCCAAGTCAGTCCATATCAGCTTATATCCTGCCCAGCAACAGCGGGTTGATTTTGAGGTGAACACCCTTGAGGAAAATGGATCACGACAAGTCCATGCTCAGGGTAAATTGACCTACGAAAGTACCGCAGTTAGAGACTCTGAAACGGTTGATATTGAAGCTATCCAAAACCGTTGTTTTGAGACTTGGGACGGTGGGGAATGCTATAAGTTATTTCAAGCCACCGGCCTCAACTATGGTCCCGGCTTTCAAACGATTCAAGCACTACACCGCAATGACACCGAAGCCTTATCCCGTCTTCAATTACCGAAGGTGTTGACAGACGGTTTTAACGACTTTGTTCTGCATCCGTCATTAATAGATGGCACCTTGCAGACGGTGATAGGCTTAACAAACCAAACGGACTCGAATACCTCTTATCTCCCCTTTGCTTTGGGTGAAGTGGAATTACTTAAGCCATTGCCAGAGACGTGTTACGCTTATGTGCGTTGGGCAAACTCTGCCGATTCTGCTATCACAAAATTTCATATTGAAATATTAGATGAAAAGGGGGGAGTGCTGGTTCGTCTTAAAGACTTTTCGGTTCGGGCATTGACAGCACAAGCCGAAACACCAGTTACTCTGTACTACCAAAACGTGTGGGAACCCTCGGTACTACCGGAGCAACTGGGGCCATTTACGCCCACCAGTACAGTGCTGCTGTTTGATACGGATGACAGCCGCTACAAGAGTTTCAAACAGAGCCTCAAGAGTGAAGTCATTCTGGTCACGCCCGGATCAAACTACCAAGTGTTGGATTCTCAAACCTATTCGATTAATCCCAACCAGCCTGCGGACTATCAAAAATTGTTGGCCGCGTTGCTTGGACAAACAGGCCTACCGAGCCACATCATTCATCTGTGGTCCCAAGCCCCATTTGGCAGTTCGGAGGCAGCACTGAACGTTCAGATTGAAAAGGGCCTGTGGTCGATTTTCCACCTCAGTCAAGCCTTACTTGGGCAAAAACTCGTTGATCCAATTCAACTACTGTACATCTATTTAGAAACGGAAGAGGTACTGCAACCCCAGTACGCTGCCTTAAGCGGGTTTGCCAAAACCATTCGCCTAGAAAATCCCAAGTTGAGTTACAAAACCGTCGCTCTGCCAATTGTGGACAAAGTGATGGATATTGTTTTGCGTGAATTTCAAGCAAGCGATGGTATTGAGATTCGCTATGATGAAAACCAACGTTGGGTGAAACGAAGCCAAGAAATTGACAAACCACGTGATGCGGAAAAGACAAGCGTTTTGAAAGAAAACGGTGTCTATCTGATAACGGGTGGTGCGGGTGGCTTAGGACTGATTTTTGCCGATTACTTAGCCAGGCAGTTTAAAGCCAAGCTGGTTTTGACGGGTCGTTCGGAGTTGAGTGCCGAAAAAGAAAATGAAATTCAATCACTTAATGCTTTGGGTGCGGAAATTATCTATTATAGAGCCGATATTTCCAAACGCGACGAGGTAGAGGCCCTCATTGCTCAAACCAAGTCTCGCTTTGGCAGAATCAATGGCATTATTCATAGTGCCGGCGTGATAAAAGATGCTTTAGTTCTCAAGAAAACGCCTGATGAAGTAGCAGCAGTGTTGGCACCCAAGATCTATGGCACCGTTTGGTTGGATGAGGCCACCAAAAATGAGCCATTGGACTTTTTCGTGCTGTTTTCCTCCGTGGCTGCGATTCTTGGTAATGTGGGTCAGTGCGATTATGCTTCTGCCAACAGTTTTATGGATAACTTTGCTTTAAGGCGTAATTCACTTAGAAAACAGCAAAAACGCTTTGGTAAAACACTTTCCATCAACTGGCCATTATGGCAAAGCGGTGGTATGCAAGTTGACAAGCAAACGGAGAACCGGCTTCTAAAAACCATGGGAATGCAGGCACTCTCAACAGAAACTGGATTAGAAGCCTTTAGTCAAGGGTTAGCATGGGAAGAAAAAAGTCAATTTGTCGTGATAGAGGGCTATCGCCAAAAGTTCAAGAAAGTGTTAGGACAGGCAGCCGCTGTGTCGAAACCCACAGCAACCACACCTACCAAAGAAGTTGGTCAAAGCCAACTGTTGGAGAAACTCCAACCCGATTTGTTGAATATGGCCTCTGCCATTTTAAAGGTGAGTGCCAAGAACATTGAACTATCTGAAGACATCAGCGAATATGGCTTTGATTCAATTAGTTTCACCGAGTTTGCTAATCAAATCAACGACAAGTATCGAATTGAAATCACGCCGACAATATTCTTTGAATATCCTTCGTTGGTGGCCCTTTCTCGTTTCTTGTGCGACGAGTATCAAGAACGTTTCCTTGACTATTACAAAGACCGTTTTAAAGCCATAGAAAGTACGTCACCGGCTGTGGAAAGAGAAACGACGGCAACAACGACCCCTTCTGAAGTCAAACTCAAAAGCCGGTTCGTTGAACAGGTTCGTGTCCCTGAAGGATCGGTAAGCGGATTAAGGGCCGCCACACCAATAGCCATTATTGGTATGAGCGGTATGATGCCACAGTCAGCGGACTTAGAAAGCTTTTGGCAACACTTAGAAGCCGGGGACGATTTGATTACAGAAGTGCCCCAGGATCGTTGGGATTGGCATGCCTACTATGGTGAGGGTGATCCTACAGCGGAAGCCAATCAAACATACATTAAATGGGGCGGTTTTATACCAGTGGTGGATAAATTCGATCCGCTGTTTTTTGGTATTCCACCGCGAGAAGCGGATTTTATGGCTCCCGAACAAAGACTCTTTTTGGAAACGGTTTGGAAAACCATTGAAAATGCCGGCTATAAAGCCTCGGATTTGTCGGGAACCCAAACGGGGTTATTTGTCGGGGTGTCAACCAACGATTACGCTGAACTGTTGAGGGAAAATGGGCTGGCTGTTGAAGCGCGTGCTCCAACTGGCACAGTACACTCCATTGTGGCAAACCGCATTTCCTTTTTGCTGAATTTGCATGGTCCAAGTTCACCTATTGATACCGCCTGTTCAAGTTCATTGGTGGCGATTCATCGGGCGGTAGAAGCGATTCACAGTGGTGCTTGTTCGATGGCAATTGCCGGCGGAGTCAATATCATATTAAGCCCCACCATGACTATTGCCTTTAGCAAGACGGATGTGTTGAGTGAGGATGGTCGTTGCAAAGTCTTTGATAAACGAGCCAATGGCTATGTTCGCAGTGAAGGTGTTGGCGCGATTTTGTTAAAACCCTTAAAAAAAGCGCAAGCCGATGGCGACACGATTTATGCGGTGATTAGAAGTACGGCTGAAAACCACAGTGGCCATGCGACCTCGCTGACGGCACCCAATCCTAATGCCCAAGCACAATTGTTGGTCAGTGCATACGAAAACGCTGATCTCGATCCCAGCACGATTAGCTGTATAGAAACACATAGCACGGGTACCCCTTTAGGCGATCCGATTGAAATCAATGCGCTCAAAAAGGCGTTTGCCGAGCTGTCTAAAAAATCTGGGAACACCCTTTCCAAAGAACCGCACTGTGGCTTATGTTCAGTGAAAACCAATATTGGTCATTTAGAAGCCGCTTCAGGAATGGCGAGTGTCTTCAAAGTGCTGCTCGCCATGAAGCATAAGACACTGCCGGGTTTATTGCACTTTTCTGAACTCAATCCTTATATTCAACTGCAAGACAGTCCGTTCTACCTCGTCACAGAAAACCAAACATGGACACCTTTGACTGACAATGAAGGTCAAAAAATACCTCGTCGTGCTGGTGTGAGTACCTTTGGTTTTGGCGGTGCCAATGCCCATATCGTGTTGGAAGAATATGAACAGGAATTACTACTGCCGGTTGCCAGTGAATCGACTCAATTGATGGTACTGTCGGCCAAAAATAACGAGCGGCTTGCCGCAGTTGCTCAGCAGATGCTAGATTTTTTAGAAAAACAACCAGATATTCTGTTGTCAAATCTCACTTACACCTTGCAAGTGGGCCGCGAAGCGATGGATGAACGGTTGGCGATGGTGGTAGAAAATATTGAAGAGGTGAAAGACAAATTAACCCAATATGTTCAAGGCCAAACCGAGATAGAGGCTTGTTATCGCGGCAATATTCGCCACGCTCAGTCCCAGCTTTTCATTGAAGGAGAAGAGGGAAGAGATTTTGTCAAAAGTATTATCAAAAATCGAAAACTGACCCAACTGGCCCAACTGTGGGTATCTGGGGTAGGCATAGACTGGCACTTAATCTATTCCGCCAACAAGCCGCAGCTGCGTATTTCTCTGCCCACCTACCCGTTTGCGAGGGAGCGCTATTGGATACCCGTATCCAAACCCAGTCAATCCCATCGTGAAGCTTTGCAGCGTATCCAGATCCAATCATCTGCGCCATCTGATTTAAAAGCACTGCCTGCCGACAAAGGCTTAGCACAAGCTGCCCCCAACGAGCGCTACGCACTGATCCTCACAAAGGTGCGCGAGCTGTTATTCACCATAACGGGTTTCAGCCAGATTGAGAATGACGATAATCTGATCGAAAGTGGTATAGATTCAATCTCTGGTGTTGAATTGAGAGAAAAGTTGGAAAAAAATTATGGCGTGATTCTGTCAACCACATTCTTACGTGATCATCCGACTTTGCACAAGATGACTGGCTTTCTAGTTCAACAGTTGCCGTCGTCCGCTGGTACAGGTATAGAACCGACATTGGTCGCTAAAAACGAAATGGCTGATTCTGAACAACGGTTGCAGCCAACAACAGACACAGAACTGACGCTTGCGGCTGAAGCTGAAATGGATGATAGTTTTAAAGAAATGGCTGAGTTCACATTCCGTTTTGCCAGTGAACTCAAAGGCCGACGCGCTCTGATCGATGGGCAATGGTACATAGACTATGGCTCGTGTAATTACTTGGGACTTGACTGGGACACATACGTTATGGATTCCGTTCGGCCGGCCTTGGCGCAGTGGGGAGTACATCCGCCCTGGACACGGGCTTTGGCTTCTCCACAGATATACCAAGAATTGGAAATGAAATTAGCCGAATTGGTGGGGGCCCCATACTTGGATGTGTTTCCGACCGTCACCCTGCTTAATATGGGAATAATGCCAGAACTTATTGGGCCGAAGGATACCCTGTTCATTGATCAATATGCACACGATTGTTTGCAAAAAGCGGCCGCCTTATGTCACGAGCGGGGAAGTCGCATCATTGTTTTCCGGCACAATGACATGGCCGATTTGGAACGCCGGATGGCAGCTATCTCGCACCCTTGCAAAAAACTCGTGGCGGTTGATGGTGTTTACTCCTTAGATGGTACTCACGCGCCCTTACCTGAACTCGTTGAATTGGGTAAACGTTATAATGCTTGGATTATGATAGATGATGCGCATGGTTTTGGCGTATTAGGTGAACAACCGTCGCCCGATTTTCCTTATGGAAAACGTGGGAATGGTATTGCTAAATACTATGGCCTTGATTATGAGCGCGATGGCCTTATCTATGTGGGTCAGTTATCCAAAGCGTATTCGACGATGGGAGGCTTTGTTGCTTATGGTGATCTCTCTATTCAAACTGCTGCACGCAATGCTTTTTCAATGATTTTCTCAGGTCCACTACCCACCGCAAGTCTTGCTACTGGGATTGCTGGCCTTGAAGTCAACGAGCGTGAAGGTGATAAGGCGCGTGCGATTATACTAGAACGCACCCGCCAGCTCATTCGTGGTTTACAGGAATTAGACTATTGTGTACCCAGTCCACCAGATTCCCATAATGTCAGAGTCACCTTGGGAACTCAGCCCGCTTCTATTGATTTTTTGAGAAAACTCATGGTAGAAGAAAGAATTATCGTTACGCCGGCCGTTTATCCAGCAGTTGAGTGGACAAATACTGGGGTTCGCTTTATGGTAACCGCGCTACACACAGAGGAAGATATTGCCGAAACGTTGGTATCGATGAAAAAATTGGCCTATATCGCGGATTTGAAGGTTGTGTGAAAACAAGATTGCTTTTACCTTCGC
>QNER01000053.1 GCA_003646175.1 Candidatus Parabeggiatoa sp. nov. 1 | reverse complement strand
GAAGCATTGGAACGCAAAGTCGGTAAAATGACATTATATAGAGAGGAGCGGTATGAGGTGAAAGTCTCACGTACCGTTTTGAAGACGAGTCTGGATTGGAAACAATTCAGGTTTAGTTTAACTCAACTTGCTCAAAAACACCATTTCAAAGGTGTTATTTCCCAAGTGACTAACCCTATTTCCCAACATATTACGTTAAATAAGTTCGGGTATGAAGAGTTGGATGCGATCTCCTATCAAGATTTTGAGTATCAAGGGAGAAAAATTCTCAGTTCTATTACAGAGACTGACAGTTGTAAATTGGTGATAAAATATTTGTGAGCACCTAGGGCGTTGCCCCAGGCTATAATAAGGAGCCCCGTTGGGGCTAAGAAGGTGGTGGAGTCCAAACTTTAGTTTGGCAAATTATAACGACTCAGCCCTGAAAGGGCACTTTATTAAAGCCCAGGGCTGCGCCCTTCATTGTTATACACAAGTATTTAAGTATTTGATTTAAATAATATTTGTAGGGTGGGTAACGGTTTTTTGTTGCCCACCTTAATTTAAATAATATTTGATTTAAATTTGATTTAAATAATATTTGTAGGGTGGGTAGCGGTTTTTTGTTGCCCACCCTACATTTTGACTTATGTATAACTATGAGGGCTGCGCCCTGGGAACCTGCGCCCTTTCAAGGCTCTCACATCATAAACATCTGCACCTGGGGCGTTGCCCCAGGCTATAATAATCCGCCCCGTTGGGGCTAAGAAGGTGGTGGAGTCCAAACTTTAGTTTGGCAAGTATTAATTCGTTTATCAGCCCGTCATTCGTGGCACTCATTTTCTACCACTCAGATAGGATTTCTATAGGAAATAAAATCTTCAACTTATCGAGGTCAATAACATGTCAGAACCGGTTTATAAATTGAGATCAGGGATAATAACATCGCTGGATGCGGCAGCGCAATCGGTAGGATTTATTGCCCCTGTTTTTGTTGTGGCTTTTATGACCACTTATGTGGCTGCAGGTGCTGGTTTCGCCACACCGCTTGCCGTCCTTATCAGTGGTTTAGGCAGCATCGCAGTTGGATATGTGGTTGCTTTGTTTGCCATGCGTCACCGGGCAGCGGGGAGCATCTATACCTACCTAGGCAGGGCATTTGGACCCATCCCAGGTTTCATGGCGGGGTGGGTTTATATGCTTGCTCTTCTCGCTTTTACGATGGCAATGGTAACCGGCATGGCTGGTTTTATTTCTGACTTTCTAGCCGATTTCTTCGATATCCATGTTCAATGGTTCATTTTTGTGGTTCCAGAAGTGATTCTTCTATTTGCGATCAGCTATTTCGACATCCGTTGGTCCACACGAACCCAACTGACGCTGGTGGCCATTTCAGTTTTGGTCGTCCTCATCATGGCTACTGTAATTATCTTCAAGGGTGGCGCGGAAGGTAATAGTATTGAGCCGTTTTTGCCTACGTCCGCCAATGGGTTTGGAAACTTAGCCTTTGGGCTAGTCATCGGTATGTTGATGTACACGGGGTATGAATCGGCAGCTGTTTTGGCTGAAGAAGCAAAAAATAGACAGGTCATTCCCATAGCAATTATCAGCTCGGCCGTTTTGGCTATGATTTTTTACGTTTTCGTTACCTACGCTTTTGCCATCGGTTTTGGTAAAGAAGGTGCGACGGCCTGGGGACAAAACCCGATGGTATTATTTACTATGGCAGGCCGCTACTTGGGTGATTGGGCCATTCCAGTCATGTTCGGAACGGCGATTCTCGATGCCATCGCTTTAACGATGGCAATACTTAATACAGTCGCCCGAATACTTTACGCCATGGGACGTGACGGTACCTTACCACGAATTTTAGGCAGGACCCAGAAAAAATATCAAACACCGCATATTGCGAACGGTGTTGCTCTGATTATAGCACTTTTTTTCGCAGGTATTTTGAACGGGATAGCAGACGACTGGGAAGTGGGGTTTGCTTTCCTGAATGTCATGGGCGGTGTTGCCATTGAAATTATTTATATTTCTGTGGCTGTATCAGGGTTCTTCTACTTTAAACGAGTTATGGGCAAAGATTACTCCATTTTTAAGCATGGGATTATTCCATTTATTGCTATTTTCGTGCCAAGTGCCGCTTTATATGGTTCGCTTCAACCCCAAGGGGGAATACTGAATGCAGCCCCCTATTTTGTACTTTTCTGGATATGCCTAGGGATAGGTATTATTTATTACCTGCGTTCCTTAAATCCTGAAATGATAGCCAAAATTGGACGTAATATGGGAAACGATAATACCGGTTAAAGAGAAAGAGAGGGGCGATAAGTCAGTACGCATAAATCTTTTAACATTCCCCACTCAATGAGAAATCCTATGTTCAAGTTTTTTGCGTTGGCTTGCCCCTATTAACTAAGTTCCAGGGGCGTTGCCACGGGCGTAGATAATACGCCCCGTTGGGGCTAGGTTTTGAAGCCCCTTCGGTGCTAAATTAATATAGCCAGGGGCAACGCCCCTGGCTGAACGGAGTTTGCAACTGGGGTAAATTTCAGGTATTTTGGCTACTTTTTATTCACCCCAGATTCGTAGGGTGGGTAAGCGGGCGACAATGAACTCAATATCACCCCAGATTTTACCGCCCGCTTGCCCACCATCCCCCCCATTTATAGGGCGAAGCGAAAAGAAAAATAAACCAATAAATGTGTTTATATTTAACACCCCCCGTTTGCAGCCCCGTCCGCAACGTATCGTGTGTGCCATTAGTGTATGGGCAATGTCCTTTTAGGGCCACCGTCGTCGGGTATTTTGGGGCCGGCAACAAAAACACGTTGCCGGCCCCCTACAAAAAAACCTTTACCTAAAATGGAGGTAACACTCGCTAAAACCATGCAGGCGGGGGGAAGCCTTTAACACTGCAGGGACAAGCTTTTGGGACTTGACTAGTGCAGTAAAGCGGAAATATAAAGAGCACCTCAGCCAACAGCCAACAGCCAACAGCCAACAGCCAACAGCCAACAGCCAACAGCTAAAGCCGTTGTCTGAAAGCTCAAGTACCCTAAAGGGCACTACAAGATAGTCGGCTTTAGCCTTTTTCGCTTTTAGACAACGGCTTTAGCCGTTGGCGTTGGGGTGGTATCGAAACGGCAGCGAAACTGCACTGGTGCGCGAAAGCGGAGTTCCCATACCACCCCCCGCCAACAGCTTTTCACGCCAAAATTTTGGCGTGAAAGCAGTTGTCTAAAAGCTCAAGTACCCTAAAGGGCACTACAAGATAGTCGGCTTTAGCCTTTTTCGCTTTTAGCCATGAACTCATGGCTAAAGCAGTTGTACGCTTCCGTACTAAAGCAGTTGTCTGAAAGCTCAAGTACCCTAAAGGGCACTAAGAGGGTTAGTCGGCTTTAGCCTTTTTCGCTTTTAGCCATGAACTCATGGCTAAAGCAGTTGTACGCTTCCGTACCCTAAAGGGCACTGCAATAGGGTTAGTCGGCTTTAGCCTTTTTCGTTTTTAGCCATGAGGTTTAGCTCATGGCTAAAAGCTCAAGTACCCTAAAGGGTACTACCCAATAGTTGTACTTTTAGTGCCCTTTAGGGTACTTTCGCTTTCAGACAACTGCCCAACGCTGTTGGCTGAGGTGGTCCGGGAATTTTCGCTTTACTGCACTAGGATTTATCATAACCCAGGCAAATCCACTTACCACGATGAGAACTAAGCAAGGTAGGTTCTCAACCGTTCTGCCATTACTTGGACATGGGGTGGCTCGTTCATGGTAATGTGATTACCCGGCACATCAATCACTTCTAACCTGTCTTGAACCAAATCAAGCCAAGCGCGTTCTGGATTTTTAGCATTATAAGCATCCTTCTCCTTGGCACTGAAAAAAAGGATTCCGCCCTGATAAACTTGCGGTTGATACGCCCACATTGCTTGGGCGTTCATCTTGAAAAGATGGAGAAAATGACGAACTTGTGTGATATCCAAATCAGGAAGCATCTGCTTCTCCATTTTTCTCTGTTCAGCCAAAAAATAGCGCAGTTGCTCATCAGGTTCAAGTTTCTGGAGCTCGTCTAAGGACACAGAAATATTTGCACCCACATGAAGCATGTAAGCTAGGATTTCTACGTCGGTTTCAAGTTTGGCTGGCATTTGACCTGGCCCCGGCGTATCTATCATGGTCAGCAACGCCACTTTTTGCTCAAGCGCGTGAAGTTGCTGTGCCATCTCGAAGGCCACTACGCCTCCAAAAGAAGAACCGCCGATAAAATAGGGGCCTTCAGGCTGACGGACACGCATTGCCGCAATATAGTGAGCCGCCATTTCTTCAACTTGGGTAAGTGGCCCTGTTTCGCCATCCAAGCCTTGTGCTTGGATTCCATAAACGGGCTGTTCTGAACCCAAATGATGTGCCAAATCACGATAGAAGTATACGTGTCCACCAACAGGATGTACTAAGAACAAAGGGGGTTTCAGGCTGTTGCCCGTTTGAATTTCAACCAACGAGGAGGGCAACGCCAGCTGTGCTGGTTGTTTAGACAGTTCAGGCGTGGTTTCTCCAATTAATTCAGCCAAGGCTGCGATAGTCGGCGCATTCAAAAGGCTATGCGCAGAAAAATCCGTTTGTAAGGTTTGGCGTAACTTAGCAATCAGTTGAACCGCTATTAGAGAATCTCCGCCTAATTCAAAGAAGTCATCATGGATGCCTATCTGTTCGATACCCAAACAATTTTGCCAGATATTGACCAACGTTTGCTCAAGCTGATTGCGGGGAGCTAGATATGCATGACTCAGTTGAGGTCGTGGATGTGTCGGTTTGGATAGGTTAGCCTTATCAGAGATTTCTAGGAAACGTTGAATTCCAGAAACTTTAGTTTCCTCAACTCGAATCAGGAAATCAGAGGTCGATACCAAAACTTGGGGTAGCGTACTTCCCATAATGCGGCTGAATACCTCTATGCCCTCTTTGGGCAATATTCCTTGTTGAATACTATCCGTTCGCCATTGTCGGAGTTCAAGTGGCACATTGGTATTGACTGCCATTCCTACCTCTTGCCAAGCATCCCAATTAATGCAGATAGCTTTTGAACCTTGGGTGCGAAGATGATGAGCGAAGGCATCAAGAAAAGCATTAGCTCCACAATAGTCTACTTGCCCAAATGCTTCTAAGGTCGAATTGACTGATGAACACAAAACAAAGAAATCCAACTGAACATTCTTGAACTGCTCACCAAGAATCAAGGCTCCCCTCACTTTAGGTGCCAGAACACTGTCTGCTATTTGTAGCGTTTTTTGGTGAATGACACCACCGCCTGGAATCCCCGCTGCGTGAATTACGCCATTGAGTTGACCAAAACGTTCCTCTGCTATCGTTACCACAGCTTGCATTTGTGGCAAATCAGCGACATCCGCGCTGGCGACCAAAACTTCGGCACCTTGCGCTTCAAGTGCAAGCACTTTCCTGATTTTGCGACTAACCCCGTCATGTTCATCGTGAGTCGTCAGCCAATCATTCCACTCGTCTTTAGCAGGCAAAGCTGAACGCCCAATCAATATCAGTTTCGCTTGCACCGTCTTCGCTAAATGTTCAGCCAACGTCAGACCAATGCCCCCAAGTCCACCGGTAATGAGATAGACTCCCTTTTCCCTTAACCGCGGTGTTTCGTCGATGGGTTTCTCCAAGCGAACGGGCTCAAACGTTTGCACCCAACGATGATTGCCACGGTAGGCAATCACTCGGTCAGAGGATTGGGCGGTCAACTCCACCTGCAATCGATCTATGAATTTCGGCTTGAACCCACTTTCGGATGGCGGCATAACCATATCAATGCTACGACAATGGATATTGGGGTATTCTTGCCCAATCACCTTAACTGGGCCAAGGACAGTGGCCTTCTCTGGGTGCAACATCTCTTCACCCGTAACGGCTTGCATATTATTTGACACCACTGCAATTTGAATGTCATCAGTTACATTCAGTTTTCCAAGTGCTTGGGCCAAAAACAGCAGACTGTAAAATCCGACCGCTTGCGCTTTGTCAACCCCTTCGATGGTTGATTCTGGGTGGGCGTTTTGTGTGACACACCATAAATGAACCATCGTTTGTGGCATCTGGTTACCTGTGCGGAGTTCCTTAACTAAGTGCTCGTAATCAGAGTAAAGTTGAGGATTCAGAGTATAGCTGTGATCATTAAGCTGAGTAAACGCGGCTCCGACTTGTACCGTGATAACATCAATACCCTGCTGTTTCCATTTTTTAGCCAGTTGGGAACCCAAGCCATACGCATCCTCAAAGACCAACCATGATGAGGCTAAGTTTTCCTGTGGCACTGGGAGTACGGATGGCTTCCAGAAGGGCAGGTAAAACCAGTCAGCAATATCTGGCTTTTTGCCAGATAGCTGAGAAACCTCCGAGGTTTTTAAAACCTCGGAGGTTTTTTGAGGCTGTTTGGGAGACTCGACCCAATAACGCTGACGTTCAAACGGATACGTCGGCAAGGCGAGACGATGACGACGTGCATAAGCATAAAAGCCTGACCAATCCAGATGCCCACCGGCTAACCAGACTTTACCCAAGGCATTTAACAAAAAACCAACATCCGATTGTTGCTCTTCTTTTGGATGACGTAACGAAGACAACACGACTTGTTCGGGGGCTTTATCAGAATGCCGTCTGACTAAGGTATTCAAGGTTCGTCCTGGCCCCACCTCCAATAAGATTCGTTCCGGTTTTTTCAATAACTGTTGCAGACCATCGGCAAAGCGCACCGTATGGCGCAAATGGTTGGCCCAATAGTCATAGTTGAGTGCGTCCTCAACGGTGACCCAAGTGCCAGTGACGTTAGACAAATACGGAATTTGTGGGGCACACAACCGTACTTGTTTGACCAAATCTGTGAAAGAGGCCAAGATAGGTGCCATCATCTGAGAATGGAAAGCATGGGAAGTCTGGAGACGACGGCATTCCACGCCTTGTCCCATCAAACGAGTCTCTAATGCTTCAATCGTCTCTGTGACACCCGACACCACGCACAAAGAGGGTGCATTAATGGCAGCCAGCGAAAGTCCTTTGCTTAACAGCGGTTGCACTTCCTGTTCTGAAAGTGAGACGGCCAGCATTGCCCCACTTGGTAATTGTTGCATCAACCGTCCGCGGGCGGCTACCAACGCTAATGCTTCTTCTAGCGAAAAAACCCCCGACAAACAGGCCGCCACATATTCGCCAATACTATGGCCAATCATCGCATCAGGCTGCACCCCCCACGACATCCATAATTTAGCGAGGGCATACTCGATCACAAATAAAGCCGGCTGAGCCATTGCCGTCTGTTTAAGTTGGTGCTCCGCTTCTGAAGTTTGTGCTTCGCTGGGGTACAGTATTTGGCGCAAATCCAGTTCCAAGTGAGGTTTTAGGTATTCTGAACACCGATCAATCTCTTCTCGAAAGAATGCCTCTGTTTGGTAAAGTTCCAAGCCCATATTGACGTACTGGGCGCCTTGCCCAGAAAACATAAACACCACCGATCGTTCTTGTTCTTGGAAACCGGTTAACAGGTATTTAGGATCGACAGTACTCAGCGCACGTTTTGCCTCTTGCGTGTGTTGACAAACCAACATCCGTCTATGACTAAAACCTTTGCGGCCTTTGCTGAGTGTGTAAGCGACATCTACCAAGTTGGTATCAGGATGCTGCTCTAAATACGTGGCTAGATTAGCGGTGACTGTTTCCAAAGCGGTGTCGGTTTTGGCTGATAGGACCAATAATTGCCACGGGCGCGATTCTTCTATGGGTTCCGGAATTTTCGCTTCTTCAAGAATGACATGCGCATTAGTCCCCCCAATGCCGAACGAACTGACGCCGGCGCGGCGCGGTGTGTCGTTGCTGGTCTTCCATTCCGACAGGCTGGTATTGACATAAAACGGACTATTGGCAAAATCAATCTGCGGATTGGGTTGTTCAAAATGTAGGCTAGGCGGCAACGCTTGATGTTTTAGGGCTAGAACCGTCTTAATTAAACCGGCGACACCAGAGGCAGTATCTGCATGACCAATATTCGTTTTGACCGAGCCGATCGCACAAAAACCGGGTTTCTGGGAATTGGACTGAAAAACTTTGGAAAGTGCAGCAACTTCAATTGGATCACCCAATTTGGTGCCAGTGCCGTGGGTTTCTATATAGCTGATAGTTTCGGGTTCAATCCCAGCATGATTCAAAGCCTCTGAAATCACCGCCGCTTGCCCCTCAATACTCGGTGCCGTATAGCCGACTTTCATAGAACCGTCGTTATTAATGGCAGAACCTTTGATAATGGCATGGATGTTATCGCCATCCGCTATCGCATCTCCTAATCTTTTCAAAACGACAACACCAACACCATTGCTGCCCACCGTACCTTGGGCCTTCGCATCAAAGGCGCGGCAGTGGCCATCAGGAGAATAAATCATGCCCTCTTGATGCAAATAGCCGGTCTTATGATGAGCAGGAATAGAAACACCACCCGCTAATGCGATATCACATTCTTCATCCAACAAACTTTGGCTGGCTGTGTGAACGGCCACTAATGAAGTCGAACAAGCGGTTTGAACATTAACACTGGGTCCTTTTAAGTTCAATTTGTAGGACACCCGAGTGGGCAGAAAATCGTTACCATTGCCAATCATCATTTGGTAATTTTCTACAGAATTTGAGGATTTCTGTTGTGGATAAAGATTGTTCAGTAGGTAAGTGTTTATACCCGCTCCCGCATAAACACCAATGGTATACTCATCAGTTCCGGGCGCAATTGCCGCATTTTCAAGGGCTTGCCAAGCACATTCCAAAAATAGGCGGTGTTGTGGGTCCATCAGTTCCGCTTCTTTCGGGCTAAAATCAAAGAAGTTCGCGTCAAACAATTCAACGTCTGGGAGAATCCCGCCCGCTTTCACATAATTGGGTTGAGCCAGCGTGCTGCTATCTATCCCTGAAGACAGCATTTCGGAATCCTCGAAAAAGGCAATGGATTCCACCCCGTCTCGCAGATTTTGCCAAAAGGTTTCAATATCTTTGGCCCCCGGAAAACGACCCGCCATACCAATAATGGCGATATCATTAGACGTTTGACGAGTGCGACGCTGCTTTTTCGTCTGCGGCTGGGGCTCTAGCAGTGGGGTGCTTCTTTTCTCCGTTAAATGTTCAGCCAATGCATGGATGGTGGGATATTCAAACAGTTCCATCATCGGAAGCTCTATACCCAACTGGCCCTGCAATTTAGATTGCACTTGAGCGATCAGTAACGAATGCCCCCCTATCTCAAAGAAATGATCATGAATACCCACTTTCTTGATCTGAAGTACCTCTTGCCACACCGCCGCAATGACATTCTCCATTTCGGTTTGGGGCATAAACTCTTTTTTGAGTGAGTAAGAGGGTTCATCTGGCGCTGGGAGGGCGCGACGGTTTATCTTACCGTTGGGTGTCAAGGGCAACGCACTTAGTAACACAAACTGGGCTGGCACCATGTAGTTAGGTAACTTCTTTTCGAGATAGTGACGTAGGTTGCCAACCAATAGGCGTTGTACCACTTTTAATAAACCGGTGTCTTCAAGTAGGTATTCTACACTACGGTCAATCAGTGCTTGCTCGCTTGGCATGAGCGTGAGCTCTACCCTAGCCCATGAGGCCTGTGACCAAACGATTTTTCCTGGCAACCAACGCGCCTCAGACTCATTTGGCAGCTGTAGCTGTAGGCGAATTTCATTGCCTTTATTAAGGGTAATAGTTTCCCCCAGTTGTAGGCAAACGCCGTGACCGGAAATATCCTCAGTGTGGAGTGTCAAGGTTTGCCCATCCGGTTGTTCCACAATGCATTCGCTCTGATAAGGTATCCGCTCAGGAACAAGATCGGACACCAAATAGGCCACGATGCGCTTGTTATCGGATTGGTCTTCTCGCGCTATGACCGCGCTTTCTCGCACATTAGGGTGTTGACTTAACAGGGCTTCAATTTCTCCCAATTCAATGCGGAAGCCACGAAGTTTGACTTGGTGGTCTATGCGACCCAAAAATTCAATATTGCCATCAGGGAGATAGCGGGCTAAATCCCCCGTTTTGTACAGGTGAGTACCGGGTTTAGCACTAAAAGGATTGGGAATGAATTTTTCTTGACTGAGTTCAGGACGATTGAGATAGCCTCTGGCGAGCCCATCACCGCCAATGTACAATTCCCCGGGCACCCCGATGGGAACCAGTTGTAGATGGCTGTCTAAAATGTAGAGTTGAGTGTTAGCAATGGGGCGACCGATAGATTCTTGCGTGTCACACGTCAAACCCGCCAAAGGTGCCTTTGCCACAGGGTAACACGCCGACCAAACTGTCGTTTCAGTCGGCCCGTATAAATTCCAAACGTCTGCCCCTTTTTCCTGCAACTGAAGGGCCAGTTGACGAGGTAAAGCTTCACCGCCAACGATAATTTTTTTCGACCAATGACCTTCACCTTTCGCCATCAACAGCATACGCCAAGTGGCCGGGGTGGCTTGCATGACGGTGGCCCCTGAGTGATTTAATTGGTCCAATAATCTGATACCGTCAGAGGCAATTTCACGGCTGACCAACACGATTTGGGCACCCACCATCAATGGTAGGTAAAGTTCTAGTACCGCAATGTCAAAAGAAATAGTCGTGACAGCCAACAGAATATCTTGCTCTGTTAAACCCGGCGAATACTGCATCGCACTTAAGAAGTTGACGACAGATTGGTGAGAGATCACTACTCCCTTGGGTTTTCCTGTCGAACCTGATGTATAAATCACATAGGCCGAATTTTTCGGTTCTACCGTTGTGGCTGGATTGTTACTCGGGGCATCAGAGAATGTTTCCCAATCGCTATCAAAACAAATGCTTTGTGCTTGATGCTTAGGCAATTCTACAATTAACCGTTCCTGAGTCAATAGCACAGACACGTTGGCATCTTCTAATATCAGAGCTAAACGTTCTTTGGGATAGCTGGGATCTAATGGCACATACGCGCCCCCAGCCTTGAGAATCCCTAGCAATCCTATCACCATCTCAAAGGAACGCTCGACACAAATACCCACAAGCACTTCTGGCCCCACACCCAAGGTTTGCAGATGATGGGCGAGTTGATTGGCGCGGACATTTAATGCTTGATAAGTCAGTTGTTGATCTTCAAAGACCACAGCAACCGCATCGGGTGTTTGTTCGACTTGGGCCTCAAACAACTGATGGATGCACTTCTCTTTTGGATAAACAGCCGCTGTATCGTTCCATTCAACCAATAATTGATGTTGCTCCGCTTTCGTCAGCATGGGTAATTCTGTGACGCGTTGTTCTGGATTAGCCACCATGCCTTCTAACAACGTCTGTAAATGGCCCAACATTCGGTCAATCGTGGCAGCCTCAAAACGGGCCTTGTCGTAAATGATTTTCAGAGACAACTCTTGGCCCGGCACACAGATGACACTGAGTGAGTAATTGGTTTGTTCAAAAACTTGAAGATTGCTGATGGTGAGACGACTTAGCTGTCGCAGAGAAGCATCAATGGGGTAATTTTCAAACACCAAAATGCTGTTAAAGAGAGGTGTACCATGCGGTACCTCACTCCAGCTTTGAATGTCAACCAGCGGTGTGTATGAATATTGTTCAGCCTCGACTTGTTGGCTCTGCAATTGCTGTAGCCAAGGAATGAGCGTCGTGTCTGTTGAAATCTGTACTCGCGCCGGTAGCGTATTGATAAATAACCCCACCATCGTTTCCACATCCACTAAAGCCATTTGGCGGCCGGATACGGTGGCACCAAAGACTATATCGTCTTCGCCACTATAGCGGCTTAACAACAGGGCCCAAGCCCCTTGGATTAAGGTATTCAACGTAATGTGGTGGTATTGGGCCAGCGTTTGCAACGCCTCAGTCGTCTGCTTTGGCAATTTAATTTCTTGTTGTCTAGAGCCTTTTTCTTTAGTGCCCGCGGTTTCTTCTACCGACAGCGGTGTGGGGGCGACAAAACCTTGGAGTTTTTTATGCCAAAATTGCTCTGCTTGGGGCTTATCCTGCTGTTGTAGCCAGCTAATATAATCTTGATAAGGGCGAAGGGGCTCCAAATGCAGTTCAATTCCTTGGCATTGGGCTTCATAATAGGCAAAGACTTCTTTGAGAATGAGAGGTAAGCACCAGCCATCCATCAGTAAATGATGATGACTCCAGACAAACTGGTGGGTGTTTTCGCCCAATTGAATAAAGGCACAACGCATGAGCGGCGCTTGGTCAAGTGCAAAGCCCTGCTCCCTCTCGCTTGAGAGAAAAGTTTCCAATTGCGTTTGCTGCGCTGTCGATGTCATACGACGCCAGTCGTGTTGTTGCCAAGGTAAATTGACACTTCGGCACACGATCTGAAGTGGCTGGTGACGATTTTCCCAAATAAAAAAGCTTCGTAAAACCGGGTGCCGTTCAACAACGTGTTGCCAAGCTTGTTGGAAGGCGGTGAGATTGAGTGCGCCATTGAGAGTGCAACTCAATTGCTCAAAATACACGCCCGACTTTGGTGCATAAAGGGTATGGAAAAGTATACCCGCCTGTGTATGGGACAACGGGTAAATCGACTCAATATTTTTGCCCTGTTGCGTGGTTAATTGATCAAGCTCATCTTGATTTAAACCGGCCAACGGAAAATCAGAAGGCGTGTAACCCACCGCTTCTGGTAACTGACAATGGGCAATGAGGTTTGTCAAGGCCTCTATAAAATATTGGGCGAGTTGTTCAATGGTAGCCCGACGATGGACATTTTCACTGTAAGTCCAATCCAGTTGTAATTGGCCTTCGGTTATGAGTCCGTTTATCTCCAGTAGATAGCGACGATTTTCTAAGGGGCTATGCATTTGCCCACTGTCTTCATTGGTGATTTTAAACAGAGCATCACCGGCCCCCTGTTGGTCAAATTGCCCCAGGTAGTTAAAACACACTTCTGCTTGAGGAATGTTTTTCAGGCGTGCGGCTGTCTTTGGGTTCAAATAACGTAAAAGTCCGTAACCGACACCGTGATTAGGAATGCTACGCAGTTGTTCTTTAATAGATTTAAGGGCTTCGCCGGGCGTAGTCGCTGGTCCTAAGTCTAACCAAACCGGAAAAATGCTCGTAAACCAACCGACAGTGCGTGAAATATCAAAGCCTTCAAAATCAATTTCGCGTCCATGCCCTTCTAAATCAAGGTGTAACGTTTGTTGTCCGCTCCACTTAGCAAAACTTTGCACCAAAGCCGTCAGGAGGACATCATTAATTTGAGTGTGGTAGGCTTGCGGTACCTCATTTAACAGTGCCTGAGTTTGAGAGGCAGTTAGAGACACTTTGACATGGGCCGTAGCAGCAACCGTGTTAGCGACAAATGGCTTCTCGTTTTGAGACGGTGAACGGTCTACCGGCAACAATGTCATCTCAATGTGGGAAAGCCAGTGCTCTAATTCTGCGACAATAGCAGGTGACTGGGCATATTCCGTGAGCTGAGAAGACCACGCTTGAAAAGACGTGGTTTTATATGGCAATTGAATGACATCACCCCGCTTCAGGTGATGATAGGCTGTTTGCAAATCCTCTAATAAAATTCGCCATGAGATGCCATCAATAGCGAGGTGATGGATGATGATAAGCAAACGAGTGGGTTGCTCTGTGCCTAAAGAAAATAACAGCACGCGCAGCAACGGGCCTTCTGAGAAATTTAGACGGGCTTGTTGCTGATTGGCGGCTGTTTCAACAGCATAGCGTTGAGTATGAGCAGGTAATGTTGATAAATCAATGAATTGAAAAAGTGTTTCTTCTTCTGGGTTGATTTGTGTGGCTTGCCAACCAGACTTACCTGTTGTAAAACGCAGACGAAGTGCGTCGTGATGTCTGAGCAATTGTTGCACCGCTTGCTCTAACAAGGCCGGATTCAGATCGGATGGACCTTCAAACAGCACGGATTGATTGTAATGGTGAGGTTCCGGTAAATTTTGTTTAAAGAACCAATGCTGGATGGGTGTCAGTGGTACTTGACCTGTGACTAACCCTTGTTCCGCTTGATAAGCCGATGATGTACCCGCCACCGTGACCAGTTCGGCGATGGTTTGATGCTGAAAAATAGTACGAGGCGTGAGTTGCAATCCCGCTTGATTGGCTTTAGCGACGACTTGAATACTGAGGATAGAGTCTCCACCGAGTTCAAAGAAATTGTCGTGAATGCCCACTCGTTTTACACCCAAAATCTCAGCCCAAATACCCACCAACAGTTCTTCCTCTGGTGTCCGTGGCGCAACAAAAGTCTCTTCTGATAGCTGAGAACAGTTCACTGATAACTGAACAAGCGCACGACGATCTACCTTGCCATTGGGTGTGAGCGGTAAAGCCTCTAATTCGATGAAGAACGAAGGCAACATGTAATCGGGTAGTTTCTCTTTCAAAAAATCGCGCAGAATATAGGGGGGAATAAGGTCTGGCGTTAGGTTGGACACAAAATAGGCCACTAAACGTTTATTAACCGAGACTTCTTCATGGATTATCACCACCGTCTCTTGGACATGGGGGTGTTGTATCAGTACGGCTTCAATTTCTCCCAGTTCAATGCGAAAACCACGAATCTTAACTTGGTGATCTATGCGTCCTAAGTATTCAATCTTGCCATCCTGGAGGTAGCGGGCTAAATCCCCCGTTTTATACAGGCGAGCCGATTTTGGGTTCTCGGATTCCAATTCAACATTGATGAAGGGATTGGGAATGAATTTCTCTTCCGTCAATTCTGGACGGTTAAGATAACCCCGGGCTAAACCAACGCCACCAATATAAAGTTCGCCCGGTACACCAATAGGCATGGGATGGTGGTGTTGGTCTAAAATGTAAATTTGGGTATTGGCAATAGGGCTACCTATAGACTCTGTGTCACACGTCAAACCCGTCAAAGGGACCTTTGCTACGGGGTAACAAGCAGACCAAACTGTCGTTTCAGTCGGGCCGTATAAATTCCAAACCTCAGCCCCTTTCTCCTGTAACTGATGGGCCAATTGACTAGGTAAGGCTTCACCACCAATAAAACTTTTTAGAGAAAAATGCTCTGTCTCACCAGCTGTTAAAAGCATACGCCAAGTTGCCGGCGTAGCTTGCATGACGGTGGCACCAGAGTTATTTAACTTTTTTAATAACTGCAGACCATCAGAGGCAATTTCACGACTCACTAACACGACCTTAGCACCCACCAACAATGGCAAGTAAAGTTCTAGCACCGCAATGTCAAAAGAGATTGTTGTAACAGCCAACAAAATATCTTGTTCAGTCAATCCCGGCGAATCTTGCATCGCACTTAAGAAGTTGACAACAGAGTGGTGAGAAATAACGACACCCTTGGGTTTTCCAGTCGAACCCGAGGTATAAATGACATAGGCCAAATTATCGGGTTGAACACCACTGACCGGATTTGAAGTACGGGCATTTGAGAACATTTCCCAGTCTGTATCCAAACAAATAATACGGTCTTTGATGGGTGAATTATGTTTCTCAAGAAACGTTTGTTGCGTCAACAGTACTTGCACCTGTGAATCTGCTAACATAAATGCCAGCCGCTCTGGGGGATAATTGGGATCTAATGGCACATACGCGCCCCCGGCTTTGAGGATGCTGAGTAATCCTATGACCATATCTAAGGAGCGATCGACGCAAATAGCGACCAAAACTTCGGGTTTCACACCCAAAGTTTGCAGATGGTGGGCGAGTTGGTTGGCGCGGCTATTTAATTCTTGATAAGTCAGTTGTTGGTCTTCAAATACCACAGCCACATTGTGGGGTGTTTTTTCAACCTGTTCATCAAACAAATCAACAATTGTCTTATCAAAGGGATAAGATGCCGCTGTGTCATTGAATTCAACGAGAACTTTGCGCCGTTCCTCTGCGGGCATCAGGTTTAAATCCCAAATAGGAACTGCCGGCCGCTCAAGGACTTCGCCCAACAGACATTCAACACGCGCTATGATACGTTCAATTTCAGCATCCTCAAACGCGCCCAGATTGTAGTCAAATGTCAATCTAATCGCTTGATTTTCTTGGTATTCTTCGACGGCAATGGCGAGCGCACTTTGCTCAAAACCGTTGGGTAAAGTAAGAACCTTGGCCGGGTTTCCCGCGACAGTGGTTAAGAAATCATTCTTTTGATAAGACAAAGTCATATCGAAAAGCTGCCCGCGGCCGACTTTGTGAAGTCCAGCCAGCTTGTTGATCTCTCCCAGTGGGAAGCGCTGACGCCGATACTCTTTGTAGAGT